>NZ_JBHUQX010000441.1:0-7417 GCF_042674225.1 Streptomyces sp. NPDC056948 | reverse complement strand
CCGCCCCGCCGCCCCCCCGGGCGCCGCCGGGAGACGGGAGCCAACACCCCGGGCGCCGCAGAGACACCCCCCCCTGGGGGGCGCGGGCGGGGCGGCCCCCCGCCGCCGTGCCCCTGCCCCCGGCGGCCGCCGATCCGGCCGACCTGGAGCGGGAGGCGGGCGTGGCCCGCCTCTTCGAGCTGCACTACTCCTCGATGCTGCGGCTCGCCGTCCTGCTGGGCGCCGACGACCCGGAGAACGTGGTGGCCGAGGCGTACTACCAGATCTACCGCAAGTGGCGGCGCCTGCGGGACGCGGCCGCGGCGGAGGCCTATCTGCGGTCCACGGTCTGCAATCTGACGCGCATGCGGATACGCCACCTCCAGGTCGCCCGCCGGCACGAGGAGAACCCGCCGAGCCCGCCGGACGAGGCGGTCGCCTCCGCCGAGCACGCCGCGCTGCTGCGCGAGGACCAGCGCGTGCTCATCGACGCGCTCCAGCAGTTGCCGCCCCGCCAGCGCGAGGCGCTGGTGCTGCGGCACTGGCTCGGTCTGAAGGAGAGCGAGATAGCCGCCGCGATGGGTATCTCCGGCGGTTCCGTCAAGACACACACGGCACGCGGCATCGCCGCCCTGACCCAGGCGATGGAGGCCCGGCGATGAAGGACACAAGCCCGGACCGGACGGGCCACGGCGACGGCCGCACCGAGCGCGAGCTGCGCGAGGCACTCGAGGCACTGGCCGGCGGGGTGCTCCCCGACCCCGACGCGTACCGCACGGCACGCGGCGAGTGGCTGCGGCGCGAACGCAGGCGGCGGCTCGTGCTCGCCGTGCTGATCGCCGTCGTCTTCGCCCTGGCCACGCTGATCGGCCTGTGGGTGCTCAACCAGGCGCCGTCGGATCCCGGTGTCATCTTCTCCGGTACCGGCTCCCCCTCCGCCGAGGGCCCGTCACTCACCCGGCTCCACCCCTGATTGCAGGCCCGACTTGCCGGGAACCCGCACTCCGTGCATACCGGTATCGAGGACTACGCGCTCATCGGTGACGAACAGACCGCGGCCCTGGTCGGTACGGACGGGTCCGTCGACTGGCTGTGCCTGCCCCGCTTCGACTCGGCCGCCTGCTTCGCCAAGCTCCTCGGCGACGAGGACAACGGCTACTGGCGCATCGCCCCCGAGGGGGCGGACCGGTGCACCCGGCGCGCCTACCGCCGCGACACCCTCGTTCTGGACACCGAGTGGGAGACCGAGCAGGGGGCGGTCCGTGTCACCGACCTGATGCCCCAGCGCGACCAGGCACCCGACCTCGTGCGGATCGTCGAGGGCCTGGAGGGCGAGGTGACGCTGCACAGCGCCCTCAAGCTGCGCTTCGACTACGGCTCGATCATTCCGTGGATGCGCCGGGCCGACGGCCATCGGGTCGCCGTGGCCGGCCCGGACTCCACCTGGCTGCGCAGCGAGCCGGAAGTGCTCAGCTGGGGCGAGGACTTCGGAACGCACGCGGAGTTCACGGTCGGAAAGGGCGAGAAGGTCGCGTTCGTCATGACCTGGCACCCCTCCCACGAGTCGCGCCCACCGCTCGTCGACCCGTTCGACGCGCTGCGCCACAGCGTCGAGGACTGGCAGGCCTGGGTGTCGCGCTGCCGCTACCGAGGGCCGTACCGGGACGCCGTCGTCCGCTCCCTGATCACCCTCAAGGCGCTCACCTACGCCCCGACCGGCGGCATCGTCGCCGCCCTCACCACCTCACTGCCCGAGGAGCCGGGCGGGGTGCGCAACTGGGACTACCGCTACTGCTGGCTGCGCGACTCCACCCTCACCCTGGGCGCGCTGCTGGCGGCGGGCTACCAGGAGGAGGCCGAGGCCTGGCGGAACTGGCTGCTGCGCGCGGTCGCGGGCGACCCGGCCGACCTGCAGATCATGTACGGCCTGGCGGGCGAGCGGCGGCTGCCCGAGTCCGAGCTGCCGTGGCTGTCCGGCTTCGCCGGGTCCGCGCCCGTCCGTATCGGGAACGACGCCGTGAACCAGCTCCAGCTCGACGTCTACGGCGAGGTCATGGACTCCCTGTCGCTGGCCCGCGAGTCGGGCCTGTCGGCCCAGCCGGACGTGTGGGCGCTGCAGACGGCCCTGATGGACTTCCTGCGGACCCACTGGCGCCAGCCCGACGAGGGGCTGTGGGAGGTGCGCGGCGGCCGGCGCCAGTTCGTGCACTCGAAGGTGATGGTGTGGGTGGCCGCCGACCGTGCCGTACGCACCCTGGAGCGCCATCCGGAGCTGGACGGCGACCTGGAGGGCTGGCGCGCGCTGCGCGACGAGGTGCACCGCGAGGTGTGCGAGCGGGGCTACGACCCCGAACGCAACACCTTCACGCAGTCCTACGGTTCACGCGAACTGGACGCCGCGCTGCTGCTCATCCCGCGCGTCGGCTTCCTGCCGCCCGACGATCCGCGGGTGATCGGCACCATCGACGCGATCCGCGAGGAGCTGGACCACCACGGGCTCCTGCTCCGCTACACGACCGACGACGCGGACGTCGACGGACTGCCCGGTTCCGAGGGCACCTTCGTGGTGTGCTCGTTCTGGCTCGCGGACGCCCTGTACATGACGGGCCGTACGAAGGAGGCCCGCGCGCTGTTCGAGCGGCTGGTGGGGCTCGCCAACGACGTCGGTCTGCTGTCCGAGGAGTTCGACCCGGTGACCGGCCGGCACCTCGGCAATTTCCCGCAGGCGTTCAGCCACATCGGCCTCGTGAACACCGCCCTCGCCCTGTTCGGCGAGGAGGGGGCAGGATAGGAACCATGGATCTTGGACTGAAGGACCGGGTGTACGTCGTCACCGGGGCCACGCGAGGCCTCGGCAACGCTTCCGCGCGCGAGCTGGTCGCGGACGGGGCGAAGGTGGTCGTCTCGGGCAGGGACGAGAAGAGCGTCGCCGAGACGGCGGACGCGCTGGGCCCGAACGCGGTCGGGGTGGCCGTCGACAACGCCGACCCCGATGCGGCGGCCCGGCTGATCGGGGCCGCGCGGGAGAACTTCGGGCGCTTCAACGGTGTCCTCATCAGCGTGGGCGGCCCGCCGGCCGGGTTCGTCGCCGACAACACCGATGAGCAGTGGCAGTCGGCGTTCGAGTCGGTGTTCCTCGGTGCCGTACGGCTGGCCCGCGCCGCGGCCACCGAGTTGGAGGCCGGGGGTGTCATCGGGTTCGTGCTGTCCGGCTCGGTGTACGAGCCGATTCCGGGGCTGACGATCTCGAACGGGCTGCGGCCCGGGCTCGCGGGGTTCGCCAAGTCGTTGTCCGAGGAGCTGGGGCCGCGGGGGATCCGGGTGGTCGGGGTGCTGCCCGGGCGTATCGACACGGACCGTGTGCGCCAGCTTGACGGGCTGTCGGCGGACCCCGAGGCGACCAGGGCGGCTTCGGAGTCACGTATTCCGTTGCGGCGGTACGGGGCGCCGGAGGAGTTCGGGCGGGTGGCCGCGTTCCTGCTGTCGCCGGCGGCCTCCTATCTGACCGGGGTCATGGTCCCGGTGGACGGCGGAGCCCGGCACGGGTTCTGAGACCTGACTCTGCCGTACTCAACTCACCCTCTCCGCACGGTGCTTGACGCCCCGCAGCCTCACCTCCGTCGGGAGTGAGGCAAGGCCCGCCGAGGTTCTGGCGTGGGCCAGGGCGCCCGTGGTCAGGTCGTGCAAGGCCGTTCCCGGGTCCACGTGCGGTTCCAGTGCGAGCCGTACGCGGGCCTCGGGGGCGGTACGGCGGCGGCCCGTCAGACGGGCGTCGGCGCGGTCCACGCCGTCGGCCCGTTCCGCCTCCTGGGCGAGGGCGCTCTCCAGGGCCCGGCCGCGCAGCAGCGCGCCGTCACCGTCGCCGGTGTCGACGAGGACCTCGGCGAGGCGGCGCCGGCGGAGCACCGCGACGAGCCACCACAGGGCGAGCAGCAGGAAGACGGCGAGTACGGCGATGACGGTCGGCCACCACCAGCCGTCCTCCCGCCAGCGCGTGCGTTCGGCGTCGCTCAGCAGAACGTCGTGCCGGCTGTCGTGGATCCACCACGAAGGTGCCGGGGCGCCGAGGCCGACGGCCAGTACCGAGCCGCCCAGCACCAGCAGGACGAGGCCCACGAGCCCCAGGAACACGCGGTTGACGATCCGGAGCACCGCAGTCACCCCTTCCGGCCGGGCCGCCGGACGTGCACCGACACCGCGGGCGGCCGGGAGAGCCCCAGTCCGCGGACCGCGTCGGTGAGCACGGCGTCCAGTTCGGTTCGTACGTCGTCCAGTTCACGGAAATGCGACGCGGCGCGGACCTTCGCCCGGGTCCGGCGCACCCGGACGTCCACGGACTGCACACCGGACACCTCCATGGCCCGGTCCCGCAGCGCGGACGCGGCGGCATCGCGGTGCAGCCCGGCGCGTACGTCGGCGTGCGCGCGCCGCATCGGGAGCACGGCCCGCAGGCCCGGTGTGGCGGCCAGGACGAGCAGCCAGAGCCCGAGGGCGGCGGCGACCCCGGCCCCGACGAGCACCCAGACGTCGTCCAGGGGCCGTTCGGCGAGCTGCCGGGCGAGCTCCCGGCGCCAGCTCATGACGGGCCGGTCGGCGCGCACGGACGCGATGTCGTACAGGAACAGTCCGGCGAGGCCCAGGAGCAGCAGCGCGACGATGCCGGCGGGGACGCGGCGCGCCGACCAGAAGCGGCCTTCGCTTCCGCCCTCGCCGTCGAGTGCGGGCGGCGGTCCGTCGGCATCCACCGGCGCGGACCGGTCGGGTCCTGCGCCGGTCTCCGACGTGTCGACGACCGGGAGGCGCTGGGTGGTGCCCTCGGACTCGGGCGGTTCGGCAGGATCGGTGCCCCGGGGTTCGCTCATCGCGTCCTCCCCTGTGCCGCGCCGGGCCCGGCGACCAGATGCAGCCGCTCCACCTGGACGACGACCTCCGGCACTTCCATTCCCGCCAGGGTGCCCACCCGCTCGACGACGTGGTGACGCACCTGGCGGCAGCGGTCGCCGACGTCGCAGGGGTAGTCGAGTTCGACATGCACCCGGACGTGGGCGGCCTCGTGGTGGACGACCACGCTGGCGGACGGCCGGCCGGCGTCGGACGGCAGTGTCCCGACGGCCTCGCGGGCCGCCTGCGAGGCGATCTTCGCAACCACCCGGTCGGCGATCCGGGTCGCGCCGCGCTCACCCGGCGGGACGGCGGCCAGGGGTCTGCCGAGCTCACCGGCCCCCGCGCTCATGGGTGTCACCGCCGCCGTTCGTGACGTGGACGGAAGAAGTCGCCGAAGTCCATGTCCCCTTCCAGGAACCGGCCGACGACGAAGCCGACGGCGCCCAGCGCCGCCACCAGCAGGAAGGCGCCGAATCCGCCGAAGTATCCGGCGAAGGCCAACGCCATGCCGGCGATCATGCCGACCACGGCCATGCTCATGCGCTCCTCAGCTCCTCAGCCGCTGTGTTGTCCGATGGGCCGTGCCTCACTGAATCCGCCGCTCGGGTTCCTCTTCCTCCTCGTCCGGCAGCTTCACGTCGCTCACCGCGATGTTGACCTCGACGACCTCGAGGCCCGTCATCCGTTCGACGGCGGTGATGACGTTCTCCCGTACGTCCCGGGCCACATCCGCGATCGACACGCCGTACTCGACGACGATCTCCAGGTCGAGGGCGGCCTGCACCTCGCCGACCTCGGCCTTCACCCCGCGCGACACCGACTTCGCGCCACCCGGCACGCGGTCGCGCACGGCTCCGAAGGTGCGTGAGATGCCGCTGCCCATGGCGTGCACGCCGTCCACGTCGCGTGCGGCGAGCCCGGCGATCTTCTCCACCACGCCGTCCGCGATGGTCGTCCGCCCGCGCGAGCCCGGGTCTCCCCCAGCACGCTTGGCCAGCGGACTCCTGCGCGCCGCCGACGTCTCGGACTCCCCGCCCCGGTTCTCGGTCATGTCAGTCATCACCGCACGTCCTTTTCGGTTGTCGTCCTTCGACCACCGTAAGCACGGTTGCGTGGTAGCGCGCCTCTGATGCGGCAGGCTGGAGGAATGACGGGTGACCGGTGGACGCAGGCAGTGAGACATCAGCTGGGCCTCGGCAGGCTCCTGCCGCTGGGTGATGCGCGCGACGGCGCGTGGATCGCCGAGCAGGCGGCCGAGGCGGTGCTGCGGCGCGCGGCTCAGGACGCTCCGGGCGTACACCTCGACGCGCTCCGTGTCGCGCTCGCCGACCCGGCGGACACCCGGGAGCCGGCCGTACCGGCCCCGCCGAGTGCGCAGCCGCCCGGACCGCTGCGGGTGACGGCGGAGTTCGCGGCCACGGCCTCGCAGCCGCTGCCGGCGACGGCGTCCCTGCTGCGGGCGACGCTGGCGGCCGCCGCGACGCAGGGGCTGGGTCTGACGGTGTCGGAGGTGGACCTGCGCGTGACGGGACTGCTGGACGAGGAGACGGAACCCGGACCCGCCGTACGTCTCCCCGAACCTCCTCGGGCCGCACGGCCCGAGGACGGCGACGAGGGCCGCGTCGCGACCGCCGCGCTCGAGGTCCCGGGCGTGCTCCACCTCACCGCCGCGCTGGGCCATCCGGTGCACATCGAGGAACTCCCGGGCGACGCCGCGCTGCCGCACCGTCATGTCCGGCTGGAACTCGCGGTGGGAGCGGACCACCAGGCCCGTGAGGTGGCCCGAGCGGTCCGCACGGCGGTGCGGAGGACACTGCCGGACCACCCGACGGTGGCGGTACTGGTGAGCGGGATCGGCTGAGGGACCCCTGCTACGCCGGGAGGTTCTGCTACGCCGGGAGGTTCTCCCTCACTCCCCGATGCCCGCGAGGTCCCGCAGCCGGCGGGCCTGGGCCTGGCGTTCGGCGCCGCGCTGGGCCTCGTACGTGCGGTCCTGGGCGCCGCGCAGCAGTGCCTTGGTCTCGATGACGGCGTCGCGGGGCGCGGCGAGGACGGCCGAGGCGAGGTCGCGGACCGTGTCGTCGAGCTGGTCGGCGGGCACGGCCACGTTGGCCAGCCCGGTGTTCACGGCCTCCTCGGCCGTGACGAACCGCCCGGTCACGCAGATCTCCAGCGCGCGGGCGTATCCGACGAGTCCCACCAGCGGATGCGTGCCCGTCAGGTCGGGCACGAGTCCGAGGCTGGTCTCGCGCATGGCGAACTGCACGTCGTCGGCAACGACGCGCAGGTCGCAGGCGAGGGCGAGCTGGAAGCCCGCCCCGATGGCATGCCCCTGGACGGCGGCGACGGAGACGATGTCGCTGCGCCGCCACCAGGCGAACGCCTCCTGGTACTCGGCGATGGTCGCGTCCAGCTCGGCGTCGTCACCACGCGCGAGGTCGATGAACGACGGTTCCCCGTCGAAGCCCTCGGGCGTGAACGCCTGCCGATCGAGACCGGCCGAGAAGGACTTGCCCTCGGCCCGCAGCACCACGACACGGACGGAGCCCGGCAG
>NZ_JBHUQX010000440.1:0-7458 GCF_042674225.1 Streptomyces sp. NPDC056948 | reverse complement strand
GGGCCCCGGCACCCCGGGCCCCGGCGCCCCCGCCGAGCAGCCCCCGGCCGCCTCCGGCCCCGCCACCAGCGGGCACACCCCGCCGCCCCAGCCTCCCGAGCCGTCCCAGGCACCCCCAGCGCCCACGACGCCCGCACCCACCACGCCCGCCCCCGGACCCGCATCCGCCCCGGCGGCCCCCGCCCCCGCCCCCGGCGCCTGGCCCACCGCCGCCTCCGCGGGCAGTGGCGGCCGTCGCCCCGGCGGCTGGCCCACGGCCGCCTCGGGCGCACCCGCCTCGAACACTGCGGCAGGGAACGCCCCGGCAGCGAACACCCCTGCCACGGGCACCCCCACCGCCAGCACCCCACCGGCGCCCTCACCGTCCCCCTCGGCCCCCGCCCCGGCCGCCCCCGCCCCCGCAGGCGGCGGTGTCGACCCCCGCATGCTCTGGCCGAACATCCTGGAGGCCGTCAAGAACCGTCGCCGCTTCACCTGGATCCTGCTCAGCCAGAACGCCCAGGTGGCCGGCTTCGACGGCACGACCCTCCAGCTCGGCTTCGTCAACGCGGGCGCGCGGGACAACTTCCTGAGCAGCGGCAGCGAGGAGGTGCTGCGGCAGGCGCTGGGCGAGCAGTTCAACGTCCAGTGGAAGATCGAGGCGATCGTCGACCCCTCCGGAGGCTCCGCGCCCCCGGCTCCGGGCGGTCCCTCCGGCTTCGGAGGAGGCAACGGCGGCCACGGCGGCGCCCCCGGCGGCAGCGCCGGTGGCAGCGCCGGTGGCTACGGCGGCGGCAGCTACAGCTCCGGTGGCGGCGGCTACAACGCCGGAGGCGGCAGCGGCGGCAGCGGCGGTACGGCAACCGCCCAGCGCCCCGCCCCCTCCCAGTCGGCCGCCCCGTCCACCCCCGCCCAGCAGTCGAGTACACCCGCCCCCTCCTCCGGCCCCGCAGCGTCCGCCCCCGCTCCCCAGCCCTCCGCCCCGAGGCCGCGGTCCGTATCCGTCGAGGACGACATCCCCGAGGACGACGACCCCGACCTCGACGAGTCGGCCCTCTCCGGGCAGGACCTGATCGTCCGGGAGCTGGGGGCAACAGTGGTGGATGAGTTCTCCAACGAGCCCTAGCCCGACCGAACAAGCCCCAGGCAAGCTCCACTAAAGCCCCGGCCACCCGGTCAGCGACACCGCGCTTCGGAGAAACCTCCAACCCAACACCCCCACCCCCTTCGGAAGCCCGCACAAAGGAAACCCGGTGCTTCCCGTTAGGCTGACCCCCGTGAAGGTCCTCGTCATCGGCACCGGCGCCCGCGAACACGCCCTGTGTCACTCCCTGTCCCTCGACCCCGACGTCACCGCGCTGCACTGCGCCCCCGGCAACGCCGGGATCGCCGAGGTCGCCGAGCTGCACCAGGTCGACGCCCTGAACGGCGCCGCCGTCACCGCGCTGGCCACACGGCTCGGCGCGGAGCTCGTGGTCGTCGGCCCGGAGGCGCCGCTGGTCGCCGGTGTCGCCGACGCCGTACGCGAGGCGGGCATCCCGGTCTTCGGCCCGTCCGGCCCGGCCGCGCGGCTCGAGGGCTCCAAGGCCTTCGCGAAGGACGTCATGGCGGCGGCCGAGGTGCCCACGGCACGTTCGTACGTCTGCACCACGGCGGACGAGGTCGACACCGCCCTCGACGCCTTCGGCGCTCCGTACGTCGTCAAGGACGACGGGCTCGCCGCCGGCAAGGGCGTCGTCGTCACCGACGACCTCGAAGCGGCCCGGGCCCACGCCGCCGCCTGCGAGCGCGTGGTCATCGAGGAGTATCTCGACGGCCCCGAGGTCTCCCTGTTCGCCGTCACCGACGGCGAGACGGTCGTGCCGCTCCAGCCCGCCCAGGACTTCAAGCGCGCGCTGGACGGCGACGAAGGGCCGAACACGGGCGGCATGGGGGCGTACTCCCCGCTGCCGTGGGCCGACCCGAAGCTGGTCGACGAGGTGCTGCAGACGGTCCTGCAGCCGACCGTGGACGAGATGCAGCGCCGGGGCACGCCGTTCTCCGGCCTCCTCTACGCCGGTCTCGCGATCACCTCCCGCGGTGTCCGCGTGATCGAGTTCAACGCCCGCTTCGGCGACCCGGAGACCCAGGTCGTTCTGGCCCGCCTCAAGACGCCGCTGGCCGGTCTCCTGATGGCCGCCGCCACCGGCAACCTCGCCCACCTGGAGCCGCTGCGCTGGAGCGACGACGCGGCCGTGACCGTGGTCGTCGCCTCGCACAACTACCCCGGCACCCCGCGCACCGGTGACCCGATCACCGGCCTCGACGAGGTCGCCGCCCAGGACGCCCCGCACGCGTACGTCCTGCACGCCGGCACCAAGAGCGACGGGGACGCGATCGTCAGCGCGGGCGGCCGCGTCCTGTCGGTCACGGCCATCGGCAAGGACCTCACCGAGGCCCGCGACCGCGCCTACACGGCCGTCGGCCGCGTCCGCCTCGACGGCTCCCAGCACCGCACGGACATCGCCGCGAAGGCGGCGGGCGCGTAACCGACCCACTCAGAGCCGGGGGAATCCACCCCGCCGCCGATGAACCTCGCAGGCCCCGAATCCGTCTCAGGATCCGGGGCCTGAAGTTTTCGGTAGGTGAGGGCCTGACCATCGCTTTCCGTCATCCACCTCTCCCCAGAGCCATTCCATCGAGTGACCGATGCCCTATCCGGCTGACGGGGGGCTGAGCCCCAACTAGGGTGCGGCGCAAGCGTTCCGGCACTTGGCCCACCGGCATTGCGATGTCAGTGGCGGGTGCCACAGTGGGGGAGTGAGCAAGGCAAGCGTCAGGTCAACGGGGAGGGGGTGAGGTCGGTCGTGACCGGAATGGGTGTGGAGGCAGGAGCGCAGGTCGCGCGGGCACGGGCACTGGTCGTGCTGCGCATCCGCAGTCGCGCGCTGGCCGTCGCCCTGTTGCCCGCGGCCGTCGCCGTGATCCTGCTCGCGGGGGCTCTCTCCGGCCGTCTCGTCGGACCCGGCTGGGACGCCGCCCGCTGGGTCCTGACCCCGGTCGCCGTCCTCGTGCTGCTCGCCGCCGCCGGGATCGCCCTGGTCGTCGCCCGGGCCCGTCCGGCCATGAGCCCGACCGTCCCGATCGCCGAGGAGGCGGCTCCCGATCTGTACCGGATGGTGCGCGACCTGGCCGACCGCCTCGAGGTCCCCGCCCCCTCCGCGATAGCGCTCACGCCGGACTGTGACAGCTGGCTGGAGGACCGCACCCACCCGGCCCACGGACCGCCTCCCGCCGAGGAGCACGACGACATAGCGGGTGCGGGGAAGCACGCGCACCGTCGGCACCCCGTCGCGCCGGTCCTCGTCATCGGCTCCCCCTTCCTGTGGTGGATGCGGGTCGGCGAGCTGCGCGCGGTCCTCGCCCCGGTCGTCGCCGGTACGGGCCCCTCCGCCCACCCGGACATAGCCGCCGCCCGGCGCTTCGTCCGGGGCCTCGACGCGGCGGTGGCCGTGACCTCGGCGCCCCGCCGCGACCCGGTGTCGCGAGCCGTGCTGGCCGGCGTCGGCTGGGTGGCCCGGCTGCTGCTGCGCAGTTGCCGCCTTCATGCCGCAGAGCTGGAGCGGGGCGTCGCGGCCGCGGCCGCGGAGCGTGCACAGGCTGTGGATTACGGGCTGCGGATCGTCGCCCAGGAGCAGGTGGGCCTGGCGTACGCGGGCTGGGACCGGCTGCTGACCCGCGTCGCGCTGCCAGCCTGGCGGATGGGCCGCTGGCCGTCCCGGCTGGACGCCGGTGTCGTGGCGGCGCTCACGGAGCTGTCCCGGCGGGACCGCCTGGCCGAGGGCTTCGCGTCCCGTCTGGGGGAGCGGCCCGCCTGCGATCTGCTCGAGGAGCCGGGCACGGTCGACGAGTCCGCCTCCCTCCTCGCCGCCCGCCTCTTCCACGGCGGCCCCGCCGAGCCCGGGCCCGACTGGTCGCCGGTGGACTGGAGCGAGTATCCGGACGAGGTCGTGGACCGCAAGTGGCGCATCGACGCGGCCCGGCTCCACCGCGTCCTGGACGCGATGGGCGTCCGCCCCGCCACCGGCACCGCGGCCCCCGCCACGGGCAGCCCGACCCTGTCCCGCGTCCTGGACCACCTGACGGACCCGACCGGCGAGGCATCTCTCCCGCACAGAAGCACGGACCCGTCCGGCGAAGCGCCCTTCCCCACCAGAGCCCCGGAATCACCGCCTCCCCTCGACGACGACGAGGACGAAGAAGACCTCTCCGGCACCACCCCCCGCAGCGCGAACCTGGCCGCCCGCCTCAGCGCCGAACTGGCCCGCGAAGAGGCCGCCGCGACGCCCCACCCGTCGACCGCCGCCTCCCCGACCACCGCCTCACCGGCCGGCAGCTCCCCGGCCACCCCGGACCCCCTCGCCCTCTGGGACGACCGAGCCCTCCCCCTCTTCCCCCTCCAGCCCCCGCGCACGGCCCGGGAACTGCTCGCCGACCACCTCACGGCGATGATCTGCTGTGCCGCGATGGACACCGCCGGCGCGACGCCCGGCCTGGACTGGCTGGACGGCCCCACGCTCCTCCACAACGGCGAGCGCACCGCCGATCTCGCGCCCAAAATCCTCACCCTGATCGAGGAGGGCGACCCCACCCCCCTGCGCGCCTGGCTGGCCGAGCTGGGGATACGCCCGGAGAAGCCGGTGCGGCTCGTCTGACCGCCGGAGCACCCGCTTCCACTTCTGGCCAATTCGAAACGAACAGTGACGAAGTGCGCGCGTTATGTGATGTGCTTGGACCGTTCGCGTGCATGGCAAGGGCGGACGACATACGACAAACACATAAGCGCGACGGCACCACAGAGGACGCACTCACCACGCACTCACCACACAGACCACACCAGTACGCACCACCACGGGGGCGAAGGGGAGGGGAAACAGCCATGGCCTCGGAGCAGATCCGCCGCTGGGAGTCGGGAGCACTGGCGCACGCCGTGACGGATCCCTTCGGACAGGGCCCCGTTCCGTGGCTGCGCGGCACCGTGACGTACTTCGACGATACCGGCCAGGTCGTCCCCTGGTACGTGGACCAGGACGCGCCCCACGCCCCGAGGAAGGCCACCCGCTCCAACGGCCCCCGCGCGGCCGACGACGTCCACCGCCAGATCAAGGGCTTCACCTCCACCGGCGCGGTCGCGCCCGGCGAGGCCATCGACTTCCACATCACCGTCGACCCGCCCCAGGAGTTCGGCGTCGACATCTACCGCATCGGCCACTACGGCGGTGACGGCGCCGCCAAGATCACGACCAGCCCGCGGCTGTCCGGCATCGTGCAGCCCGCGCCGCTCACCGCGGACCGTACGGTCTCCTGCCACCACTGGTGGCTGTCCTGGCGCCTCCAGGTCCCGTCGTACTGGAACATCGGCGCGTACGTCGCCGTCCTCACCACCGCGGGTGGCTACCGCTCCCACGTCCCGTTCACGGTCCGCCACGACCAGCCCGCCGACCTGCTCCTCGTCCTGCCCGACATCACCTGGCAGGCGTACAACCTCTACCCGGAGGACGGCCGCACCGGCGCCAGCCTCTACCACGCCTGGGACGAGAAGGGCCGGCTGCTGGGCGAGTCGGAGGCTGCCACGACGGTCTCCTTCGACCGTCCGTACGCGGGCGCGGGCCTCCCCCTCCACGTCGGCCACGCCTACGACTTCATCCGCTGGGCCGAGCGCTACGGCTACGACATCGCCTATGCCACGGCGAGCGATCTGCACGCGGGCCGCGTCGACCCCACTCACTACCGCGGCCTGGTCTTCCCGGGCCACGACGAGTACTGGTCGGCCGCCATGCGCGGCAGTGTGGAGCTCGCCCGCGACGCCGGCACCTCGCTCGTCTTCCTCTCCGCCAACTCCATGTACTGGCAGGTGGAACTGGGCCCCTCCCCGTCCGGCGTCCCCGACCGCCTGCTGACCTGCCGCAAACGCAGGGGCCCGGGTAAGCCGGTGCTGTGGCGGGAGATCGACCGGGCGGAGCAGCAGCTCATCGGCATCCAGTACGCGGGGCACGTCCCCGAGCCGCAGCCCCTGATCGTGCGCAACGCCGATCACTGGCTGTGGGAGGCCTCCGGCGCGCACGAGGGCGACGAGGTCGCCGATCTGGTGGCGGGCGAGGCCGACCGGTACTTCCCGCGCACCCCGCTGCCCGAGCACGAGGAGCGCGTGCTGCTCGCGCACTCCCCGTACACCGACAAGGAAGGCGCTCAGCGCCACCAGGAGACGTCCCTCTACCGCGCCCCCTCCGGTGCCTGGGTCTTCGCATCCGGAACGTTCGCCTGGACCCCGGCTCTGGACCGCCCGGGCCACGTCGACCCCCGTATCCAGCGCGCCACCGCGAATCTTCTGGACCGCATCTGCAAACGCGACTGACCCACTGTCCGTGATCACCCGTTCATACGGGAGAATCAAGCCATTGGCCCTCCCGTCTCCCACCACCACCCTGTGGGAGCCCTGCGGGCGCACGTCTTGTTCAACCACGGGGAGGCACCGTGTCCGGATTCGTCGAAAAGCCCGAGCCGATCCAGGTTCCGGGTCTGGTACATCTGCACACCGGCAAGGTGCGCGAGCTGTACCAGAACGAGGCGGGCGACCTCGTGATGGTCGCCAGCGACCGCATCTCCGCGTACGACTGGGTGCTGCCGACCGAGATCCCGGACAAGGGCCGGGTCCTCACGCAGCTCTCCCTGTGGTGGTTCGACCAGCTCGCCGACCTGGTCCCGAACCACGTCCTGAGCACCGAACTGCCCGCCGGCGCCCCCGCCGACTGGGCGGGCCGCACGCTGGTCTGCAAGTCCCTGCAGATGGTCCCCGTGGAGTGCGTGGCCCGCGGGTACCTCACCGGCTCGGGCCTGGTCGAGTACAAGGAGACCCGCACGGTCTGCGGCCTCGCCCTCCCCGAGGGCCTGGTCGACGGCAGCGAACTGCCCGGGCCGATCTTCACCCCGGCCACCAAGGCCGCCGTCGGCGAGCACGACGAGAACGTCTCCTACGAGGAGGTCGCCCGCCAGGTCGGCGCCGACACCGCGGCCCGGCTGCGCCAGGCGACCCTCGCCGTCTACTCCCGGGGCCGGGACGTCGCCCGGGAGCGGGGCATCATCCTCGCGGACACGAAGTTCGAGTTCGGCTTCGACGGCGACGACCTGGTCCTCGCGGACGAGGTCCTCACCGCGGACTCCTCCCGTTTCTGGCCGGCCGACCAGTGGCAGCCGGGCCGCGCGCAGCCGTCGTACGACAAGCAGTTCGTCCGCGACTGGCTGACCTCGGCGGAGTCCGGCTGGGACCGCAAGAGCGAGCAGCCCCCGCCGGCGCTGCCGCAGCAGGTCGTCGACGCCACCCGCGCCAAGTACGTGGAGGCGTACGAGCGCCTGACGGGCTTGACCTGGTCCTAGGCCGTGTCCGACTCACGACACGAAGAAGCCCCCCGGCCGGAACCGGGGGGCTTCTTCATATGGAGC
>NZ_JBHUQX010000439.1:0-7476 GCF_042674225.1 Streptomyces sp. NPDC056948 | reverse complement strand
TCACTCCGCCGTCCTCACTCCACCGTCACCGACTTCGCCAGGTTCCGGGGCTGGTCCACGTCGTTGCCGCGGGCCGTCGCCAGCTCACACGCGAACACCTGGAGCGGCACCGCGGTCACCAACGGCTGCAACAGGGTCGGCGTGGCCGGAACCCGGATCAGGTGGTCCGCGTACGGCACCACGGCCTCGTCCCCCTCCTCCGCGATGACGATCGTCCGAGCCCCTCGCGCCCGGATCTCCTGGATGTTGGACACGATCTTGTCGTACAGGACGGACCGCCCGCGCGGCGACGGCACCACGACGACCACCGGCAGGTCCTCCTCGATCAAGGCGATCGGACCGTGCTTCAACTCCCCCGCCGCGAACCCCTCGGCGTGCATGTACGCCAGTTCCTTGAGCTTCAGCGCGCCCTCGAGCGCCACCGGATACCCCACGTGCCGCCCGAGGAACAGCACCGTGTTCTTCGAGGCGAGCGTGCGCGCGAGTTCCCGTACCGGCTCCATCGTCCCCAGGACCTGCTCCACCGCACCGGCGATCGAGGACAGGTCCCGGATCACGGCCCGGATCTCGTCGCCCCACTTGGTGCCCCGCACCTGCCCCAGGTACAGGGCGACCAGGTAGCACGCCACGAGCTGCGTCAGGAACGCCTTCGTCGAGGCCACGGCGACCTCCGGACCGGCGTGCGTGTACAGCACCGCGTCGGACTCGCGCGGGATCGTCGAGCCGTTGGTGTTGCAGATCGCCAGGACCTTGGCGCCCTGCTCGCGGGCGTGGCGCAGCGCCATGAGCGTGTCCATGGTCTCGCCGGACTGCGAGATGGCGATGACCAGGGTCTGCGCGTCCAGGATCGGATCCCGGTACCGGAACTCGCTGGCCAGCTCCACCTCGCACGGAATGCGCGTCCAGTGCTCGATGGCGTACTTGGCGATCATCCCGGCGTGGAAGGCCGTACCGCACGCGACGATGACGACCTTGTCGATCTCCCGCAGCACTCCCTGGGGGATCCGCACCTCGTCCAGGGTCAGCGACCCGGAGCCGTCGATCCGGCCCAGCAGCGTGTCGGCGACCGCCTTGGGCTGCTCGGCGATCTCCTTGAGCATGAAGTAGTCGTAGCCCCCCTTCTCCGCGGCCGACGCGTCCCAGTCGACGTGATACGACCGCACCTCAGCCGGGCGGCCGTCGAAGCCGGTCACCGTCACGCCGTCCCGGCGCAGCTCCACCACCTGGTCCTGTCCCAGCTCGATCGCCGACCGCGTATGGGCGATGAACGCGGCGACGTCCGAGGCGAGAAAGGCCTCGCCCTCCCCGACGCCCACCACCAGCGGCGAGTTTCGCCGTGCGCCGACCACCACGTCCGGCTCGTCGGCATGCGCAGCGACCAGCGTGAACGCGCCCTCCAGCCGCCGGCACACCAGCCGCATCGCCTCGGCGAGATCCGCGCACGACGAGAACTCCTCGGCGAGCAGATGCGCGACGACCTCGGTGTCCGTCTCGGAGCCGAGTTCGTGACCCCGCTCCTCCAACTCGGCCCGCAGCAGGGCGAAGTTCTCGATGATGCCGTTGTGCACCACGGCGACCCGGCCCGCGTTGTCGAGGTGCGGGTGGGCGTTGGAGTCCGTCGGCCCGCCGTGCGTGGCCCACCGGGTGTGCCCGATGCCCGTCGTGCCGGTCGGCAGCGGCCGGCCGTCCAGTTCCTTCTCCAGATTGAGGAGCTTCCCGGCCTTCTTCGCCGCCGCCAGCCCACCATCGGCCAGCACGGCGACACCCGCCGAGTCGTACCCCCGGTACTCCAGCCGCTTCAGCCCGGCCATCACGACCTCGAGCGCGGACTGCGGCCCCACGTATCCCACGATTCCACACATGGGCGGCAGCTTAGGGTCGATTCCCGCGCCGAACCGGCCGTTGCGTGCCCGAAATCGGAAATTCCCACCGGGGTACGAAGCCCCGGATCACACCTTCGCCCGATAGGCCCTCATCGCCAGCGGATAGAACACGAGGGCGATCCCCGCCGCCCACACCAGCGACCACAGCACCGGCTCCGCCACCGCCCCGCCCAGCAGCAGCCCCCGGAACGCGTCGGACAGATGCGTGACCGGATTGACGTCACTCCACGCCTGCAGCCAGCCGGGCATGGTGTCGACGACGACGAACGCGCTGCTGGTGAAGGTGATCGGGAAGATGAGCGTGAAGGCGAACGCCTGCACCTTCTCGGCGTCGCCCGCCAGCATCCCGATCAGCACCGCACTCCAGGACACAGCCGCGGCGAACACCACCACCAGCAGCGCCCCGAGCAGGAACCCTCCGAACCCACCGGTGATGCGGAAGCCGAGCGCCAGCCCGAGGCCGATCATCAGCAGCAGCGCCCACAGGTGCTTGGCGAGGTCCGCGGTGATCCGCCCGATCAGCGGCGCGGACCGCGCGATCGGCAGACTGCGCAGCCGGTCGAAGACGCCCTTGGTGAGGTCGGTGTTGAGCGCCATGGCCGTGTACATCGTCATGAACAGGGTGTTCTGCACGATGATCCCGGGCAGCGCGTACTTCAGATACGCCTCGGGCGATCCGGCCATCTGCCCGCCCAGCACAAAGGTGAAGAGGAACACGAACATGATCGGCGTGATGCTGTAGTCGACCAGTTCGAGCGGGTTGTGCTTGACGGCGACCAGACTCCGCCAGGCCATCGTGAAGGTCTGCCGCATCCCGGCGAGGGGCGGCACGCGCCCCGACGCGGTGACCGGCGGGGCCAGCGTGGTGGCGGTCATGACCGGCTCACCGCCTTCTCCAGCCCGTCGTCGTCACGAACGGTCTCCCCGTCGTCATGGACGTCGGCCCCACCGTCCCCCTCGGGCTCACCCGGCTCGGCACGATGTCCGGTCAGGGCGAGGAAGACCTCGTCGAGCGAGGAGCGGCGCAGGGCCAGCTCCCCCACCGCGATCCCCTCCCGGTCCAGCGCGCGCACCACCGCCGGCATCAGCTCGGGATCCTTCACCGGCGCGGTGACCATCTCGCCCTCGATCCGGGCCTCCGGCCCGGCGGCCCCTGCCACCAGCGCGTGCGCCCGCGCGAGGTCCTGCCCGACGATCGGCCGCAGCTCCAGCACCTGCCCGCCGACCTGCGCCTTCAGCCGGTCCGGCGTGCCCTCGGCGATCACCCGGCCCTTGTCGATCACCACGATGTCGTCGGCGAGCACATCGGCCTCGTTCAGATACTGCGTGGTCAGCAGGGCGGTGGCCCCGTCCGCGACCAGGCCGCGCAGCAGATCCCACAGCTCTCCGCGGCTGTGTGGATCAAGACCCGTGGTCGGCTCGTCCAGGAAGAGGATGCTGGGCCGCCCGACCAGACTGGCCGCGAGGTCCAGGCGCCGGCGCATGCCGCCCGAGAAGGTCTTCGCGGCCCGCCCGGCCGCGTGCGTGAGCTGGAACCGCTCCAGCAGCTCACCCGCCCGCGCCTTCGCCTCCCGCCGCGGCAGACCCAGCAGCCGGCCGATGAGCAGCAGGTTCTCCGTGCCGGTCAGGTTCTCGTCCACCGCCGCGTACTGTCCGGTCAGCCCGACCAGGGAGCGTACGACCCCGGCCTCCCGGACCACGTCGTGGCCGGCCACCCGGGCTGTGCCTCCGTCCGGGCGCAGCAGTGTCGCGAAGATCCGCACCGCGGTCGTCTTCCCGGCACCGTTGGGCCCCAGCAGCCCGAGCACCGTGCCCTTGCGGGCCGCCAGGTCGACGCCGGCCAGCGCCTCGGTCTCCTTGAACCGTTTGACCAGGCCTTCCGCCTCTATCGCATACGTCATGGGTACCCCCAGGCGTTCGCGGACCCCGGACCGGGCCCACTCCTCCCACAACTGTGACGCACGCCACTGACATTCCGCCTGTGTCGGATTTTCTCGGCACAAACAAGGGCGAACGGCGGTCAATGCCTCGCGTGACGGATCCCACCTCACAGTCCGTTCGTACGCCCGTAACAATGGACTGTGATCTCTCCGGTCTCCTCGATACCCCGGAGCGCCCACCGGCAGCGGCCGGAGGCGACTCCCTACGTCGACCTCACCCGAGCCGAGTGGAGCGCGCTGCGTGACAAGACGCCGCTGCCTCTGACGGCCGAGGAGGTCGAGAAGCTGCGCGGTCTCGGCGATGTCATCGACCTCGACGAGGTGCGGGACATCTACCTCCCGCTGTCCAGACTCCTCAATCTCTACGTCGGTGCCACGGACGGCCTCAGAGGCGCCCTGAACACCTTCCTGGGCGAACAGGGCTCCCAGTCGGGCACCCCGTTCGTCATAGGTGTCGCCGGCTCGGTCGCGGTCGGCAAGTCCACGGTCGCCCGCCTCCTCCAGGCCCTGCTCTCGCGCTGGCCGGAACACCCGCGCGTCGAGCTGGTCACCACCGACGGCTTCCTGCTGCCCACCAAGGAGCTCCAGGACCGCGGCCTGATGTCACGGAAGGGCTTCCCCGAGTCCTACGACCGCCGCGCGCTGACCCGCTTCGTCGCCGACATCAAGGCCGGCAAGGACGAGGTCACGGCCCCGGTCTACTCCCACCTCATCTACGACATCGTCCCGGACCAGAAGCTCACGGTCCGCCGCCCCGACATCCTGATCGTCGAGGGCCTGAACGTCCTCCAGCCCGCCCTGCCCGGCAAGGACGGCCGCACCCGGGTCGGCCTCGCCGACTACTTCGACTTCAGCGTGTACGTCGACGCCCGCGTCGAGGACGTCGAGCGCTGGTACCTCAACCGCTTCCGCAAGCTGCGCGCGACCGCCTTCCAGAACCCGTCCTCGTACTTCCGCAAGTACACCCAGGTCTCGGAGGAGGAGGCCCTCGACTACGCGCAGACCATGTGGCGCACGATCAACCGGCCCAACCTCGTCGAGAACATCGCCCCCACCCGCGGCCGGGCCACCCTCGTCGTGCGCAAGGGCCCCGACCACAAGGTGCAGCGGCTCAGCCTGCGCAAGCTGTGACGCCCGGGGAAAAGGCCGGTTAGATGGTCGCCATGCTCCACCTGCGCCTGATCACGCCGTCCGAGAAGACCGACGAAGTGGTGCTGCTGATCGAGAAGACGGTCGGCACCACCCACCTCGTCGTACTGCCGGACACCGCCCGCAACCCCCCGGGGGACGTCGTCATGTGCGACGTGGCACGCGAGGCGGGCGACGAACTGCTCACCGGCCTGCGGGAACTGGGCATCGACACCAGCGGCTCCATCGCCGTCGAGACCATCGACCTGTCCCTGTCCGAGCGGGCCGAGAAGGCCGAGGCCGACGCGCCGGGCGAGGGCGCCGACGCGGTCCTGTGGGAGCACCTGAGCGACGCGACGCACGAGGAGTCGACGCTCTCCGTCACATACCTGGCCTTCATCACGCTGGCCACGATGATCGCGGCCTGCGGTGTGGTCCTGGACAACGCGATCCTGATCGTGGGCGCCATGGCGGTGGGCCCGGAGTTCGGCCCCCTCGCCGGCGTCTGCACGGCGATCGTCCGGCGCAGATCGCGCCTGGCCCTGCGCTCCCTGATCGCGCTGCTGGTCGGCTTCGCGGCGGCGATGGCGGTGACGGTGGCCTTCAGCCTCTTCATGGAAGCGGTCGGACTGTTCAGCGAGGAGCAACTGTCGGCCGACCGCCCGAACACCGGCTTCATCTACGCCCCCGACTGGTTCTCCTTCGTCGTGGCGGTCCTGGCCGGCATCGCCGGCACCCTCTCCCTGACCTCGGCGAAGTCCGGCGCCCTGGTCGGCGTGGCCATCTCCGTCACCACGGTCCCGGCAGCCGCGAACGCCGCGGTGGCCCTGAGCTACGGCGACACCACCCAGACCTGGGGCTCCACCCAGCAACTCCTGCTGAACCTCCTGGGCATCATCGTCGCCGGCACGGCAACACTGCTGACCCAGAGATACTTCTGGTCCAGACAACGCCGGCGTCTCTAAGGGGCGCGAGGAACTGCGCGACAAACCACGACGCACGGTCAGCCCGCGAACAACCGCAGCCCCCACCCCCTACCCGGAAAGCCCACTCACCCCAGGGCGGACTTCACCGCATCAGCCAGCCGCCCCGCAACAGACCGAGCCTGCTCGATATCAGCCGCCTCCACCATCACCCGAACCAACGGCTCGGTCCCGGAGGGCCGCAGCAGCACCCGCCCGGTAGCCCCGAGCTCCCGCTCCGCGTCAGCGACGGCCGCCGACAACTCCGCAGACGTCCCCACCCGCGTCCTGTCGACATCCGGCACATTGATCAGCACCTGCGGCAACCGTTCCATGACAGAGGCCAGCTCCCGCAACGAACGCCCGCTCCCGGCGACCCGCGCCGCCAGCAGCAGCCCCGTCAGCGTCCCGTCACCCGTCGTCGCGTGGTCGAGGATGATGACATGCCCGGACTGCTCGCCCCCGAGGGCGAACCCGTGCTCCTTCATCTCCTCCAGCACATACCGGTCACCGACCGCGGTCTGCACGAGCCGGATGCCCTCACGCTCCATGGCCAGCTTGAACCCGAGGTTGGACATCACCGTGGCGACCACGGTCTCGGACCGCAGAACGGAGCGTTCCCGCATCGCCAGCGCGAGCACGGCCAGGATCTGGTCGCCGTCCACCTCCGCGCCGGTGTGGTCCACGGCGAGGCAGCGGTCGGCGTCACCGTCGTGCGCGATGCCGAGGTCGGCCCCGTGCTCGAGGACGGCGGCCTTGATCTTGTCCAGGTGCGTGGAGCCGCATCCGTCGTTGATGTTGAGCCCGTCCGGCTCGGCCCCGATCGTGACGACCTCGGCACCGGCCCGCTGGAACGCCTCCGGCGAGACCCAAGCGGCGGCGCCGTGCGCCTCGTCGAGGACGACCTTCACCCCGTCGATCCGGTTGGGCAGGGCACCCAGCAGATGCTCGACGTACCGGTCGAAGCCCTCCCCGTACTCCCGGACACGGCCCACCCCGGACCCGGTCGGCCGCTCCCACGGGGCGCCGGTGCGGTGCTCCTCGTAGACGGACTCGATCCGGTCCTCCAGCTCGTCGGCGAGCTTGTGCCCGCCGCGGGCGAAGAACTTGACGCCGTTGTCGGGCATGGCGTTGTGGCTCGCGGAGAGCATCACACCGAGGTCGGCGCCGAGCTCTCCGGTCAGGAACGCCACCGCCGGCGTCGGCAGCACGCCGACCCGCAGGACGTCCACACCGGCGCTGGCGAGGCCCGCGACCACGGCGGCCTCCAGGAACTCCCCGGACGCGCGCGGGTCACGCCCGACGACCGCGCTCGGGCGGTGCCCCTCGAAGGTGCCCGCCTCGGCCAGTACGTGCGCCGCGGCCACGGAGAGGCCCAGGGCCATCTCCGCCGTCAGATCCGCGTTGGCCACACCGCGCACGCCGTCAGTGCCGAAGAGTCGTCCCACTGTGGTGTCCTCCGAATTGCTCTGAGAATGCGGCTCACATCCCCAAGTACATCCCCAGTACATCCCTGAGACTGTCCGGGGGCGGTAGGGGTTGTGTAAACGAACCGCCCCGGCG
>NZ_JBHUQX010000438.1:0-7491 GCF_042674225.1 Streptomyces sp. NPDC056948 | reverse complement strand
GTCCGTCCTCGGAACGGCGCGATGGGGGCGGATACCGACTGACTGTTCGTTGACGCGCCAACCGCTGCGGGCGGACACCCCCCGACACGTCCCCTTCGCGCCGTACGCGGGTGCGGGCGCGTCCCGGCTTCGCCCCCTGGCTGCGGGCATGCGTGCCGCTAAGGGCGGCACGGGTGGGCGCAGCGGCACCCCGTTCCGCCGGGGTGCGGGTCCACCTCACAACCCCCTCAGCCCTTGACCGCGCCGCCCAGTGCGAAGCCTCCTCCCAGGCGGCGGGCTATCAGTACGTACAGCAGGATCACCGGTGTCGAGTAGATGATCGAGAACGCGGCCAGTTGCCCGTACGCCACCATGCCCCGGTTGCCGAAGAAGTCGTTGATGCTGACGGACGCCGGCATCTGGTCGGGGGTGAGCAGGAGCATGAAGGGGACGAAGAAGTTGCCCCACATCATGACGAAGGAGAAGACCGTCACGACGGCCACGCCGGGGCCCATGAGGGGCAGGACGATGCGGAACAGGGACTGGAAGGGGCTCGCCCCGTCGGTCCAGGCCGCCTCTTCGAGTTCCTTGGGGACGCCGTCCATGAAGTTCTTCATCAGCCAGATGGCGAACGGCAGTTGGGACGCCGCGAAGAAGAAGATCGTGCCCTGCATGGTGTCGATCAGGTCCACCTGGACGAAGAGCGCGTAGACCGGAACCATGATCGCCGTGATGGGCAGGCTGGTCGCGAACAGGATCGTCAGCAGGAACGGGCGGTTGAAGCGGGAGCGGAAGCGGGAGAGCGGGTAGGCCGCGAGAGCCGCGCAGGCCACGGTGAGCAGGGTCGCGCCGCCGCAGAGGATCAGGCTGTTGAGGAGGGGGGTGAAGGTGATCTCGGGGGTCAGGATCGCGTCGAAGTTGTCCAGGGTGAGGCCGTCGGGGGCCTTTACCCGGAGGCCCGCGTGAGGGTCGAGGGAGGACAGGACGACCCAGGCCAGAGGGAGTACGAAGGCCGCGGCGACCACCAGGAGTCCCGCGTCGGCCGCCAGACGGCGGGTCGTGCGGCGGGAGGAGAGGGTGTGGGCCATGCGGTCAGACCTCCGTGCGGAGCAGACGCAGGTAGACCAGGGAGAACAGGGAGCCGACCAGCAGGAGCAGCAGGGCGACCGCCGTGCCGTAGCCGATCAGGCTGTTCTGGAAGGCCTGTTCGTACATGAAGAGGGGGAGCGTCTGGCTTCTGCCGCCGGGGCCGCCCCTGGTCATGACCCAGATCAGACCGAAGACCGAGAGGGTCTGGAGGGTGTTGAGCATCAGGTTGGTGCCGATGGAGCGGCGGATCATCGGGAGGGTGATGTGCCAGAGGCGGCGCCAGCCGCCCGCTCCGTCGACCTCGGCCGCCTCGGTGATCTCCTGGGGAATCTCGTTCAGGGCCGCTGAGTAGACCAGCATGGAGAACGCCGTGCCCCGCCAGACGTTCGCGAACGACACCGCCAGGATCGGCAGGGTGAACAGCCAGTTCTGGGAGGGCAGGTGCAGCCAGTCCAGGATGGCGTTCAGGGTGCCCTCGCGGCGGAAGAAGGCGTAGAGGAGGAAGCCCGCCACGACCTCCGGCAGGACCCATGCCGTGACGACGATGCCGCCGGTGAGCGTGCGGACCGGCTTCGACGCGCGCTGCATCAGTGCCGCCAGGGCCAGGCCCAGCGTGTTCTGTCCGATGAGGGAGGAGAGGACCGTGAAGACCAGCGTCAGCCATACGGCGTTCAGGAACGCCTCGTCCCCGAAGGCCCGGGTGAAGTTGTCGAGGCCGACGAACGATTCCTGGGCCTGGCCGGTCAGTTGGAGGTCGGTGAAGGCGATGTAGACGCAGTAGGCGATCGGGCCGGCGAGGAAGAGCAGCAGGAGGATGATCGCGGGGGTCAGGGGCAGGATCCGTACCGGCAGGCGGGGGCCGCGTGCCGGGTGCGTGTCCTTGGGTGTCTTGGTGAGCCGGGGGTGCGGTGCGGTGGTGGTCATCGGGCCTCGCTCACCGTTCGGCCACCTGGTTGTCCGTCGCGTCCTTCAGCGCGTCCGTGTAGCCGCGTGTCGCCTCGTCCACCGACGTGTCGCCCGTCGTCACGCCCTCCATCGCCTCCTGGACGGCCACGGAGACCTTGGGGTAGGCCGGGTAGGCGGGGCGGTAGTGAGTGTTCGCCACGAGGTCCGTGAAGAACTTGATGCCTGGCTGGGCCGTGGCGTACGCGGGGTCCTTCGCCACGTCCTCGCGGACCGCGATGCCGGAGTTGGCGACGTACCACTTCTGCGCGTTGGCCTTGGTCTGCATCGTCTTGATGAACTCGAACGCCAGGTCCGGGTTGCCCGCCTTGGCCGGGATCGACCAGGTCCAGCCGCCGGACATGCTCACCTTGCCGGGCGCCTGGCCGTGCTGGGTCGGCATGGCGGCCAGGCCCAGCTTCTCCGACCACTCGGGCCACTCGTGGCCGCTGCCGGACAGCCAGTCCTGCGGCAGCCAGGAGCCGTCGAGGGCGATGCCGAGCTTGCCCTGCGGGAGCCACTCGCCGCGGACCCGGGTCATGACGTTCGGGTCGAGCGCGTCGGAGACGTCCGGGCCGAGTTTGTCCTTGTAGACCGTTTCGACGAAGGAGAGGGCGTCCTTGAAGCCCTGGCCGCCGGCGATCCACTTCTTGCTCGACTTGTCGTAGAGGGGGTCCGTGGTGCCGTCGTTCGTGCCGTAGAGCAGCATCTCGAAGGTCTGCATGGTGGCGGCCTCGCCGACCGGCTTGCCCGTGTAGATGTTGAGGGGGATGGTGCCGGGGGCTTTGCGCTTGATGGTGCGGGCGGCGGTGAGGACGTCGTTCCAGGTCTTCGGCTGCCAGTCGGCGGGGAGGCCGGCCTTCTTGAAGATGTCCTTGTCGAACCAGAGGCCTCGGGTGTCGGTGCCGTCGGGGACGCCGTACGTCTTGCCGTCCTCGCCCTTGGCCGCCGCCTTCGCCGTGTCGATGAACTTGTTCCAGTCCGGCCACTTGGCGAGATAGGGGTCGAGGGGCTTGAGATAGCCGCTGGTGATGTCCGAGTTGATGAGGAACGTGTCCTCGTAGACCAGGTCGGGGGCGGTCTTGGGGGAACGGAGCATCTGCTGGAGCTTGGTGTAGTACTCCGAGTCCGGGGCCTTGATCGGGACGAGTTCGACCTTCTTGCCCGGGTGGGCCTTCTCGAACTGCTTCTTGATGTCCGCGAGATACGTGTCCATCACCTTGATGGAGTTGTCCGTGGACTGTTTGAAGGAGATCTTCACGGTGTCCGGGTCGCTGCCGGAGCCCCCACCGCAGGCGGTGAGGGTGGACACGGCGAGGGCCAGGGCGACGAGGGGGGTGAGAGCGGCGGTGGGGCGCACGGGCACGACCTCCTACGGGCGCACTTCTTTGTGGCCGGGACGGCTGCGTCGTGAACCTAAGTTGAGTGGTCTAGTCAGGTCAATGCGTGTGCGGTGGTTGCATCGTGGAAGGCGGCAGCTGATGGGCCGTCACTGGCCTGTGACCCAGCGGTACTGCAACTCCGGGCGGCCCACCGTGCCGTACTGCGGGCGGCGGGCCGCGCGGCCCGCGTCCACCAGATGCTCCAGATAACGGCGGGCCGTGATGCGGGAGATGCCCACGGTCTCCGCCACACCGGCGGCCGTGAGGCCCTCCGCGCTGTCCCGCAGCGTCACCGTCACCCGCTCCAGCGTCGGCGCGCTCAGGCCTTTGGGCAGCGCGGCCGGGCCGGGGGCGCGCAGAGTCGCCAGGGCCCGGTCCACCTCGTCCTGGCCGCTCGCCTCGCCGACCGACGCGTGGAACTCGGCGTACCGCACGAGGCGGTCCCGCAGCGTCGCGAAGGTGAACGGCTTCAGGACGTACTGCACGACGCCGAGCGAGACGCCCTCGCGTACGACGGCCAGATCGCGCGCCGAGGTCACCGCGATCACGTCCGCGTGGTGGCCGGCGGCCCTGAGGGACCGGGCGAGATGCAGACCGTGCACGTCCGGCAGGTGCAGGTCGAGCAGGAGGAGGTCCACCGGGGTGCGCTCCAGGGCCCGGCGCGCCTCCGCACCCGTGTGCGCCTTGCCCACGGCCACGAACCCGGGGACCCGCCCGACGTACAGGACGTGGGCGTCGGCGGCCACCGGGTCGTCCTCCACCACCAGGACCCGGATGGCTTTCGCGTCTGTCGTGTCGCTCGTCATGCGGGACCTCCAGAGCCCTCGGACACCGGGCCTCCGGATGTCACGCCTGCGGCGACCGCGCCGGACTCCCGCAGCGGCAGCCGTACCTCGAACTCCGCCCCGCCCCCGTCGGCCTCCGTCACCGACAGCGTCCCCTCGTGCCGCTGCGCCGCCTGCCGTACCAGGGCCAGCCCGAGACCTCGTCCGCCCGGGCCGGACGGCTTCGTCGAGAAGCCCCGCTGGAAGACCGCCTCGGAGTGCTCCGGGTCGACGCCCGGGCCCGTGTCGGAGACCCGCAGCACCAGCTCGGGGCAGTCCTCGGTGCCCTGGGTGTACGCCGCCACCGTCACCCGCGCCCGCACGCTGCCCTGCGCCGCGTCCACGGCGTTGTCGATCAGATTGCCGAGGATGGTCACCAGGTCCCGCGCCGGGAGCGTCTCGGGCAGCAGGCCGTCGTCCAGGCTGCTGTCCTCCGACACCATCAGCTCCACGCCCCGCTCGTTCGCCTGGGCCGTCTTGCCCAGCAGCAGTGCCGCCAGCACCGGCTCGCTCACCGCCGCCACGACCTGGTCGGTCAGTGCCTGCGCCAGCTCCAGCTCGGCCGTCGCGAACTCCACCGCTTCCTCCGCCCGGCCCAGCTCGATCAGCGAGACGACCGTGTGCAGCCGGTTCGCCGCCTCGTGCGCCTGCGAGCGCAGCGCCTGGGTGAAGCCCCGCTCGGAGTCCAACTCGCCCATCAGCGACTGGAGTTCGGTGACATCGCGCAGGGTGGCGACCGTACCGCGCCGCTCGCCGCCCGACACCGGGGAGGTGTTGATGACCAGGACCCGCGACGCCGTCAGATGCACCTCGTCCACCCGCGGCTCCGACGCCAGCAGCGCGCCCGTCAGCGGGGCGGGGAGCCCGAGCTCGGCCACCGACCTGCCCACCACGTCCCCCTCCACGCCGAGCAGCTCCCGCCCCCCGTCGTTGATCAACGCCACACGGTACTGCCCGTCCAGCATCAGCAGCCCCTCCCGTACGGCGTGCAGGGCGGCCTGGTGGTAGTCGTGCATCCGGCTGAGCTCGGCCGCGTTCATCCCGTGGGTATGCCGGCGCAACCGGGCGTTGACAACATAGGTGCCGATGGCGCCCAGGGCCAGCGCCCCGGCGGCGACGCCCAGCAGGGCCGTGACCTGGCTCTGCACGCGCTCGCTGATCGCCTCGACCCGGATGCCCGCGCTGACCAGGCCGACGATCTGCTTGCCGTTGTTGATCGGGGTGACCGCGCGGACCGACGGGCCGAGGGTGCCGGTGTAGGTCTCGGTGAAGGTCTCGCCCCTCAGGGCCCGCTCGGTGTGGCCCTGGAAGGTCTGGCCGATCTGGTCCGGGTCGGGATGCGTCCAGCGGATGCCCTGCGGGTTCATGATCGTGATGAAGTCGACCTCGGTGTCCCGCATCACCTTCAGCGCGTACGGCTGGAGCTCCGCGGTCGGGTCGGAGGCGCGGGCCGCCGCCAGCACCGACGGGGAGTCGGCGACGGAGCGCGCCACGGCCCTGGCCTGGCGCTTCGCGGCCTCCTCGGCCTGGCTGCGGTCGCTGACATAGGTGAACAGTGCACATCCGGCCACGACGACCGCGATCAGTACGGCCTGCATGGCGAAGAGCTGGGCCGCCAGGCTGCGGGGTCGGGGGACGGAGAAGCGCATGTCGTCAGTCTGCCTCTTGGCTGATTGTGAACTAAATGAACGGAAGGGTGACCGCGCTCACAGAGCAGGACATAGTCACGGCATTCCCTATAACGCATCTCCGGGAGCCCCGCTCCCACTTTTCCGGACGTGAGCCGCACGCCGGTGATGCCGACGACGTCGTCAAGGAGGGCCGCCGTGACCAGCGCAGCCGATACGGCACCTGCCGCACGCAAACCCAAGCGGGACCGCACCCACTATCTCTACATCGCGGTGATCATCGCGGTCGCTGCCGGTATCGCGGTGGGTCTGGCCGCACCCGACTTCGCTGTCGAGCTGAAGCCCATCGGCACCGGGTTCGTGAACCTGATCAAGATGATGATCTCGCCGATCATCTTCTGCACGATCGTGCTGGGCATCGGCTCGGTACGGAAGGCCGCCAAGGTCGGTGCCGTCGGCGGCATCGCCCTGGTCTACTTCACCGTGATGTCGCTGGTCGCGCTGGGTATCGGCCTGGTCGTCGGCAACATCCTGGACCCGGGCACCGGCCTCGCCGTGACCGACGCGGTCAAGGACGCCGGTCACGCGCAGATCGATTCCGAGGCCAAGGGCACCAGCGAGTTCCTGCTCGGCATCATCCCGACCACGATCGTCTCCGCCTTCACCAACGAGTCGGTCCTGCAGACCCTGCTGATCGCCCTGCTCGCCGGCTTCGCCCTGCAGGGCATGGGCTCGGCCGGCCAGCCGATCCTGCGCGGTATCGAGCACATCCAGCGGCTCGTCTTCCGCATCCTCGCCATGGTCATGTGGGCCGCCCCGATCGGCGCCTTCGGTGCCATCGCCGCCGTCACCGGCTCCGCCGGAGTGGAAGCGCTCAAGAGCCTCGCCGTGCTGATGCTCGGCTTCTACGCCACCTGCTTCCTCTTCGTCTTCATCGTGCTCGGCGCCCTGCTGCGCATCATCTCCGGGCTGAACATCTTCACGCTGTTCAAGTACCTGGGCCGGGAGTTCCTGCTGATCCTGTCCACCTCCTCCTCCGAGTCCGCGCTGCCGCGGCTCATCGCGAAGATGGAGCACCTGGGCGTCAGCAAGCCGGTGGTCGGCATCACCGTCCCGACCGGCTACTCCTTCAACCTCGACGGCACCATGATCTACATGACCATGGCCTCGCTGTTCATCGCCGACGCCATGGGTACGCCGATGTCCATCGGCGAGCAGATCCCGCTGCTGCTCTTCCTGCTGGTCGCCTCCAAGGGCGCCGCCGGTGTCACCGGCGCGGGCCTCGCGACCCTGGCCGGTGGTCTGCAGTCGCACAAGCCCGCCCTGGTGGACGGCATCGGCCTGATCGTCGGCATCGACCGCTTCATGAGCGAGGCCCGCGCCCTGACCAACTTCGCCGGCAACGCCGTGGCCACCGTGCTGATCGGTACCTGGACGAAGGAGATCGACAAGGAGCGGGTCAACGAGGTCCTCGCCGGCCAGTTGCCCTTCGACGAGAAGACGCTGCTGGACGACGGCCACGACGGCCCGTCCGACGAGCACGTCGAGCTGCCCGAGCAGGGCGGCGAGAAGGAGCTGGCGAAGACCTGACGGTCGCGTCACTCTCCGCGAGACTCCGGGCGGCTGGGCGTCCCCCCGTCGCTAAGC
>NZ_JBHUQX010000437.1:0-7533 GCF_042674225.1 Streptomyces sp. NPDC056948 | reverse complement strand
CCGCTCGGCGGTGGGCAGGCCCCTGGAGTGTCGGCGGAGCGTGCGGTCAGCGGACCGCGTTGTTGAACTGCGCGGGCCGGACGAAGGCCAGGGCGGCGACGCCCAGCAACGGCAGGAACGTGACCTGGAGCAGCCCTGCCCGGCTCCAGCCGAAGGCCTCCACGAGGGCGGCGAAGAGCAGGCCCGAGAACGCCGCCGGCCCGTAGTAGCCGGTGACGAAGAGGCCGGAGGCGCGCCCGATCTGCGTCGGCCGGACGGCCCGCTGTATCGCGCTGTTGGTGTTGGGGTAGATGAAGCCCAGCCCGAAGGCGCCCATGAGGAAGGCGAACACGCACTGCACGCCCACCGCGGCCCGCGTCTCGTAGATGCACACGCTGATGACCGAGACGGCGAGCAGACTGAGGATCAACAGGTTGCGCTGGTTCACACGGTCACCGAGCCAGCCGCCGAACAGGGCCGTCATGCCACCGAAGCCGAGGAGGCTCATGGCCAGTGCCGCCTGCTCGGGGGAGTAGTGCAGCGAGCTGATCAGGTACGTCGGGTACAGGCCGAGGAACCCGTAGATGGCCACACCGCTGACGACGGCGTGGACGGTCAAGGCGATGGTGTTGCGGTTGTAGGCGGAGACCGGCATGAAGTCGTACGTCCTCGTCGAGACGACCTTCTCGACGGAGGTCTCGGTCAGGCCGGCCTTCACGAGGAACAGGGAGGCGGCGGCGATCAGCAGCCCCGCCGTGCCGAACAGGTAGAAGGGCGAGTGCCAGGTGCCGTGCATGCTCATGAGCTCGACGCCGATCAGCGGCGCGATGAACACGCCGACGGAGTAGCCCACGCCGATCACGCCGAAGGCGAGGCCGCGCCGGTGGGCGAAGAAGGCGCCCATCGCCGCGAAGATCGCCGCGGACTGCATGCCCTCACCGAAACCCGAGACGACCCGGTACAGGGTCATGTCGGCGAAACCCGTTGCCAGCGGCGTGGCCATCGTGCCCAGGGAGTAGATCACGATGCTGACGAGCAGCACGGTCTTGCGCCGGAAGCGGTCCAGGAGGTAGCCCGCGGGCAGGCCCGCCAGCGCCATGCCCAGGGTGAAGTTCGTGGCCAGCAGCCCTCCCTGTTCCAGGGAGAATCCGTACTCCTGGCGGATATTGGGGAGCAGCGGAGGGAAGACCTGGCGGTCCATCGCATTGACCATGTAGGAGAGAACGATCAGCAGGAAGCCCAGTCCGATCACGGTCCGGGAAAGGGGAGGACTGCTGATTCCCTCCGTGTCGTCGGCGGGCACTGCACTGGTGTCGACTTGCGCTGCGTGAGTCATTACGGCTCCTGAGGAGGAATGGGCCACGGCAGGCCGCGGCGGACGCATCGCCGGTACGGGGAGATGCGCACGGCGGCCGGATGCGGTGAGGCGATAAGGGGTGAGCTGAACACGGCTCGGTAGAGCCGGCATGCGGCGAGGACCGCCGACCGGCGAAATGGGGGGCGAAAGGGCAGCCGCGCGGTGGGATGCCGCGTGCGGAATTCAGCCGTGCGTCGCCCGTCGGGACGTCCGTGGCTATGGCGTCGTCGACAGCCGGATCTCGTGCGGCCCATGCTCTGGTAACACGGTCGGCGTTGCCAGAACGATGTAGGGAAGTTCCGGGCGCGTCAAGATGTGAACGCCGGAATTCTTCGGCGGTCCGAGTTTCCTCCTGGTAGCCGGGTCTTTGTGGGCTGGACGGACCTCTCCGCGGGGCGTCCGGCGTTCTGCTTCGCGTCTCGCTCTTGACGCAGGGAAGCCAGCCAGTGCTATCGTTAGCATCGCGTGGCTATGACAGAGTGATACGACGTGCCCCGGCATCCCTCGACCCGTGGCGTGGCGCCCCGACCGACCACAAGTCGGCGAGCGCCGACACCCCACCCGAGCCCTGCGAACCTCTCCACCCCACCCACGGCGACCGAAGGCCTGATCAGGCGTGACATCGGCCGCCGTCCTGGATGACGATCAAACCTGCTGACCGGACGCGACCGGGCGGGACGCCCGGCCGTCCGCTGCGGCCGCACGATTCTGCGAGGACGACCTGCCATGAAACCACCGAGCCGCCCCGGCACCGTGCTGCTCACCGACTACGCCTGGCCCGACGACTCGGTCGAGCGGTCGGTCATCGAGAAGGCGGGCCACACCCTGGTGACCGGCCCCGCCGAGCCATCCTCCGCCGGGGCGATCGAGGAACTGGTCGCCGAGCACCGCCCTGCCGGCATCCTGACCTGCTGGGCGCCGGTCTCCGGAACCGCGATCGGGACCTCGCCGGATCTCCGTGTCGTGGCCCGGCTCGGAGTGGGCCTGGACAACATCGCCGTGGACGCGGCCACCGAGCGGGGTGTGTGGGTCACCAATGTGCCGGACTACTGCGTCGAGGAGGTCTCCGACCACGCCGTCGGCATGGTGCTGGTCTGGACGCGGGGCCTGGCCGTCTTCGACCGCGAGGTCCGGGCGGGCCGCTGGGACCCGGCGAGCGCCCGGTTGCGCCGGCTGTCGACACTGACCTGCGGCATCGTCGGCTTCGGGAGGATCGGACGCGCCACGGCACGCAGGCTCGGCGTGTTCGGCTGCCGGATCCTGGCCCACGACCCGCACCCGCCGCGGGACGTCGCCGGAGTGGAGATGACGGGTCTGGAAGAACTGCTGCGCCGTAGCGACGTGGTGATTCTGCACGTGCCGCTCACGCCCGCCACTCACCACATCATCGGAAGCGAACAGCTGGCGCTGATGCGGCCGGGCGGTCTGCTGGTCAACGTCAGCCGGGGTGGCCTCGTCGACACCGACGCGGTGATCAAGGCGCTCGACAGCGGGCATCTGGACGGCGCCGCCTTCGACGTCCTGGAGACTGAGCCGGACGTTCCCGCCGGGCTCTCGGCACAGCCCGGGGCGCTCCTCACCCCGCACGTCGCCTTCTCCTCCGACGCGTCGGTCATCGAGCTGCGCCGCCGCGCCGCCGAGGAAGTCGTACGGATCCTCGCGGGCGTGACCCCGGCCCACGCCTGCAACACCCCTCGTGATCTGCCCGCCGGTTCGGGTGACCCGCGATGAACGCGAGCTCCGCGCAGATGAGCCCGGCCCCCGGGCCCGGCCACGCGCTGACGGACTTCCTGACCACCCAGGGCCTCGCCGAACCGGGCGAAACCGCTCGCTGGACGCCGTTGGCCGGCGGCGTCTCGTCCGACCTGTGGCGGGTGGACCTGCCAGGACGCTCCCTCTGCGTCAAACGCGCCCTGGCCAAACTGAAGGTCTCGGCCGACTGGCAGGCACCGGTGTCACGCAACGCCTACGAATGGGCCTGGATGCGCTTCGCGTCCCGGCACCGCCCGGACAGCGTCCCCGGCCTGCTGGCCCACGACCCCGGAGCCGGCCTGTTCGCGATGGAGTACCTGCCCCCCGAGCGGTATCCGATCTGGAAGGCGCAGCTGCTGGAGGGCGAGGTGCGGCTGACGACCGCGGCGGCCGTCGGGGAACTGCTCGGCGCCCTGCACGCGGCGAGCGCGGGCGACGCGGCCCTCGCCGCGGAGTTCGCCACCGACGACAACTTCCACGCGCTGCGCATCGAGCCGTACCTGCTCGCCACCGCGGCCGCGCACCCCGCCCTCGCAGACACGATTCGAGGCCTCGCCGACCGCACGGCCACCACCCACTCGGCCCTGGTGCACGGTGACGTCAGCCCCAAGAACATCCTCGTCGGCCCGTCGGCGCCCGTGCTGCTGGACGCCGAGTGCGCCTGGTACGGGGACCCGGCCTTCGACGTCGCCTTCTGCGTCAACCATCTCCTCCTCAAGAGCCTGGTGGTGCCCGGACGCCGCAGCGAACTCCTGCGCTCCGCCCGGGCGTTGGCCGAGGCGTACGCCCGCTGTGTCGACTGGGAGCCGCGCCCCGCCGTCGAGGAACGCGCCGCGACACTGCTCCCGGCGCTGCTGCTGGCGCGTGTGGACGGCAAGTCCCCGGTGGAGTACCTCACGGACGACCGGCACCGGCTGTTCGTACGAACAGCCGCGACTGCCCTGTTGCGGGCGCCGGTTCCCACGATGGCGGACGTCGTGGACACCTGGGAAACCGCCCTGTCGGCCCCGATCGAACCCGTCGGCACCCGGTCCGACTGACCCGACCGATGTGCCGGGTCCGACTGACCCGGCCGAGGAGAGACATATGCGCAGAGTCGTCACCGGCCATGACGGGAGCGGCAGGTCGGTCGTCGTCAGCGACGGCCCGGTGCCGCGGAGCCGGGAGTTCGCCAGCCTGCCGGGCTGGGTGTCCCGGCTGCCGTGGGCCACCGAACCGGGCGAACAGGCCACTCGGACAGGGGAGGACCCCACCCCGAACATCACCAGCCTGCTGCCCGCGCCCGGCGGTACACGATTCATCGTCCTGACCTTCCCGCCGGAATCCGCGCTGGCCGACCCGGCGTTCGACCCTGTCGCCTTCGACCGGGAGCAGCGGGCCGACTCGCCCGGCATCGCCGAACTCATCGAACCCGACGGCATGCACGCCACCCCGACCGTGGACTACGGCATCGTGCTGCAGGGCGAGATCGTCCTCGAACTCGACGACGGCCACTGCACGTCGCTCTCGGCAGGCGACATCGTCATCCAGAACGGCACCCGCCACGCTTGGCGCAACCGCGGCGACCAGCCGGCCACGATGGCGTTCGTCCTCATCGGCACGGGACAAGGTGACTGACTGCGCCGGGCCCGGACAGATGCGCAGCGCAGGCCGCTCGGCCATGCCATCGGCGGTGTAAGGGGCGATGAGTGCCGGGAGGAACCCAGGACGCTGAGGCTGCCTTGGCCAGGAGCGTGGCCCAGGTCTGTGACTGGGGCCAGTCGCCGGAGTAGAGGACCTGGGATGCCGACGTGGAGATGCCCGTGCCGCCGATGGCGAAGGCCAGGACGATCAGCAGACCGAGCCGACTCCGAACCAGGTCGAGTGGGCCGTCAACATGGCGATCCGCGGCGAGCTGCGGTCCAAGTGGATCAAGCAGGGAGGCTGGCGCTCAGGCCTGGGCACCGTCGACCCGCAGGGACTGTTCCCGGCCCCCTCTCTGAAGGGCGGCGGGCGCATCCCCGCCCAGGTGCTGCTGGGCGTGCTCGCGCAGGAGTCGAACCTGTGGCAGGCCGAAGGCGGTGCCATCCCCGGCCAGATGGGCAACCCGCAGGCGGCGATCGCCGGGTTCTACGGGCACAAGGGCGAGACGTCCGAGGCGTACTGGAGGATCAACTGGAACCTGTCGGACTGCGGCTACGGCGTCGGCCAGGTCACCGACGGAATGCGACTGGCCGGCCTCGAGAAGCCCGACGAGACGTCCCTGCCTCCGGCGAAGCAGAAGGCCGTGGCCCTGGACTACTCGGTCAACATCGCCGCGTCGATGTACATCCTCGCGGACAAGTGGAACCAGGTGCACACTGCTGGCCAGACCATCACGGTCAACAACGACGACCCCTCGAAGCCGGAGAACTGGTTCGCCGCGCTGTGGAACTACAACCTCGGCTTCAACCCGAACAACGGTGATGGCAAGCCGTGGGGCCTGGGCTGGTACAACAACCCGGCGAACCCGACCTACCCGCCCTCGCGGCACCCGTTCATGTCCGACCCGCGCGACGCGGCGAAGCCCCAGAACTGGCCGTACCAGGAAAAGGTGATGGGCTGGTCCGCCTGGTCCATGGACACCGGCTACTCCTACGGCACCGACGGGCGCCAGGACTGGCCCGGCGAGTCCGGATTTTCCAGCGCCGGTTTCCGGCCCGCCTGGTGGATCAACCCCGGCCAGCGCGACCGGGTCAAGCCGCCGCTGGACGCGTTCTGCAACGCCACCAACAACTGCAACGCCGCCAACCCGCCGGACTGTCCCGACGCCAAGTGCTACGAGAAGTACTGGTGGCGCGGCTCGAACGTGACGTGGAAGCCGAGCTGCGCCACCGACTGCGGCAACGAGAGCATCAAGTACGTCACCCTGCGCGAGGAACCGGGCCGCGGCACCCGGCTGAAGCACGGCACGCCGGAGTGCGGCGCCGCACCCGTTGGGGCGCTGATCGTGGAGTCCGTCCCCGACAACGTCGACACCTACAGTTCCTGCGGATCGTCCGGCACCGACGCCGGGAACTTCCAGTTCACGTTCCATCCCAACCCGGCGGCGACCGGACCGGGGCTCGGCCCGTTCGAGGCCAAGGGAGACCTGCACCAGATCGGCGGCGGACACGGCGGTCACTTCTGGTACACGCACACCCGCGACACCGCCCATCTCGGCGGCCCCGGCGCACGGATGACCATCGACGGCACCTGGACTCTCGGCCGCACCGTCGAGTGGGCCCGGGTCTTCGCTCACATGCCGGACACCGGGGCGCACACCCAGCAGGCCCACTACGTGATCAAGGGAGTCGCGGGCGGTGACCGCCACCGCTACGTCAACACCCACTTCAGCAAGAACACCTGGGTCGAACTCGGCGTCTACCGCTTCACCGGCACCCCGCGGGTGGAACTGACCAACACCACCGACGACGGCACCGCGGACGAGGACATCGCCTGGGACGCCGTCGCCTTCCAGCCGCTGTCGGGCAAGCCGAAGCACATGGTCGTCGCCATGGGCGACTCCTACACCTCCGGTGAGGGCGCCGGAGCCTATTCGCCCGAGTCCGACAGGGACCACGGAAAGAGCAGCTGGAACGCCTGCCGGCGCAGCCCGAACGCGTGGCCCCGCAAGGTGACTCTCCCGGGCCAGACGAAAAGCGTCGGTGCGCTCGCGGACAGCTTCGATCCGGCGCTGGGCTTCCAGTTCACCGCCTGCTCCGGAGCCAAGACGCCCCAGATGACCGAGGGAGACCCCCCCAACGGCTGGGGGAACGATGGGAACTTCCACGAGAAGACCCAGATCGACTCAGGGGTGCTCAGCACAGACACCACTCAGGTCATGCTGACCATCGGCGGAAACGACGCGCGATTCGACAACAAGATCCAGACGTGTGTCATGGAAGGGTGCCCGTCGGAGGCCTCGATGAAGGCAGACATCGACAATGCCGTAGCCGAGACTCGCACGGTGCTGGAACAGATCCACGCCCATGCGCCGAACGCGACGATCTCGCTGATGGGCTACCCCTTGCTCTTCAGCCGCACTCAGGCGTGCTCGACCTTGGTGAGCGCATCCCAGCGTGTCATTCTGAACGACATGGCCAAGTACTTCGAGGACGAGCAACGCGAACTGGCCCTCTCCCTGAGCGCGTCCAACGTCCGGTACAAGTCTCCGCAGTCGGCGTTCGAAGGAAAACGCATCTGTGATTCGCCGGAAGGGATCAACGGAGTAGTGGCCGGGCCGAACGGCGACGGCGACTTCCACCACGGCGACAAGAACACCCAGCTCTGCTGGTGGTTCACGGGAGACACCTGCCTCAGCCGGGAGAGCTACCACCCGAACCAGACAGGAACCAGCGCCTACGCACAAGCGTTCACGACGGCCGGCCCGATGGCAGCCGTCACACGAGAGGACCAGTGAGGACGAGCATGTCTGATCACGGCAC
>NZ_JBHUQX010000436.1:0-7533 GCF_042674225.1 Streptomyces sp. NPDC056948 | reverse complement strand
CCTTTGGGCGGTGCCCCTCTTGTCGTCTCCCTGCCGTGAACACCCTGGCCGACCTCACGGCGGGTCCCCGTGGGCTCCCCGAAGGGGAATGCGCCGGAGAGATGCTCAAGCCCGGCGTGCCGCACCCATCGTCCGGGTGAAGGTCACGGGGTCGCCCTCGAAACCACGGAGGCCGGAGTGGAAGGCCCACGGGCCGGAGCCGTCCCGGGCGAACTCCGCGACCGTCGCAGCCGTCGCCCCCAGGACACCGCCGAAGTCGTCCTCCGCCAGGACCGTGTAGCCCTCGCGGATACGGAGGCCGGGGTTGACCACGCTGACGAAGGTGCGCTCCGCCGGGCGCTGCTGGATGACGACACCGACCACCACGCGCGCGTACCGGTCGTCGAGCCGGTCGAGTTCCAGCGTCATGACCTCGTCGTAGCCGAAGCCCTGGCCGTCCTTGCTGTCCCGGTTGAGGTAGATGGTGCCGTCGGGGGAGCGGCTGTCGAAGTGCACCACGTAAGCGGGATCGCCGTGCGGGTCGTCCGCCGGATACGTCGCCGCGACGAGGTCCAGATCGGTGGACGGCTGCCCTGCCGGACTGGGATCCCACCTCATCGCGATCTCGATCTTGCTCAGTCCCTTGTTGAGCCCGTCCACCAGAGTCCCCTTCCCCGTACCGACCGCCTGTTCGCCCCAACTGCCGGGCGCTTACGACTGTTTGTCCATCCTGCCACGCGTGCGGGTGCGCGCGTGGAGGAGCGGTCCGGCCGAGAGTGACCGGCGCCACGCTCCGTGGCCTTACCATGGCGCGGTGCTGGTCAAGTGGATTCGCTGCACCGTGGTGGACCGCCGCGGTTTCGAGCGGGGGCAGCGGAAGTGGGCGGGGCTTCTGGGGGAGCCGGGGTTTCGCGGGCAGGGGGGTGGCTGGAGCCGGGGGCGGCCGGATGTGGCGCACATATTCGCGTTCTGGGAGAGCCGCGCCTTCTACGACTCCTTCATGGCGCGGTCCCACGACCGGCTGGCGTCAACCCAGTCGGGCACCTTCAAGGACGCCCAGGTCAGGCTCTTCGACTACCGCTTCGACGTGAAGACCGGCTTCGAACCGCGCTTCACGGACGCCGACCTGCTGCGAGTGGCGCTCTGCCGTGTCCACGAGGAGCGGGCCGAGCATTTCGTGCTGATGCAGGAGAAGGTCTGGAACCCGGCGATGGCCGGTTCTCCCGGGATGGTGCGCGGGCTGTTCGGCGAGGCGCCGGGTCACGAATTCCTGGTGCTGTCGATGTGGCGCTCGGACGCCGAGCACGGCAAGTACCGCACCGAGCGCGTGGAGCGGCTCGCCCTGAGAGCCCAGACGGAGGCGGACGTGGCGGCGCTCACCGGGGACATCGTGGGCATGGAGTCGAGCTGGACCGTCTGACTCGGTCGGCCCGGACGGTCTGATTCGGAACGGTCTGGACGGATTGGTTCCGGTCGGCGATGGGCGTGACCTGTGTGACCTGTGGTGCAGGATCTGTGTGACCTACGCTGTATGGGTGGGGTATGAGTGCTGCGCAAGCGCTCACCCGATCTAGGGTCTTGGCATGGCACGACCACGGCGCATCGTCCTTGTCCGGCACGGCGAGTCAACGGGCAATGTTGATGACTCCGTATACGAGCGTGAACCCGACCACGCCCTGGCGCTGACCGAACGGGGTCGGTGGCAGGCGGAGGCGACGGGCGAGCGGTTGCGCGAACGGTTCGGCGGTGAGCGCGTCAGTGTGTACGTCTCCCCGTACCGCCGTACGCACGAGACGCTGCGCTCCTTCCATCTCGACCCCGACCTCATACGCGTACGCGAGGAGCCCCGGCTGCGCGAGCAGGACTGGGGCAACTGGCAGGACCGGGACGAGGTCCGTCTCCAGAAGGCCTACCGGGACGCGTACGGCCACTTCTTCTACCGTTTCGCCCAGGGCGAGTCGGGCGCCGATGTCTACGACCGGGTCGGCGGCTTCCTGGAGAGCCTGTTCCGCAGTTTCGAGGACCCCGACCATCCGCCGAACGTCCTCATCGTGACCCACGGTCTGGCCATGCGGCTGTTCTGCATGCGGTGGTTCCACTGGACGGTCGCGGAGTTCGAGTCGCTGTCGAACCCGGGGAACGGCGAGGTGCGGATGCTCGTTCTGGGAGAGGACGGCAAGTACACGCTTGACCGGCCGTTCGACCGCTGGCGAGATCCCGAACCCTACGGGATCACCGGATAGAGTGGCAGGGCGATGACCGCTGACTCCTCCCCCGACGTGCGCCTGGACCGCGCCCTGGCCAGCCTGCGCGGACTGTCCGTCGGGGACGCCCTGGGTTCCCAGTACTTCGTGCCGGTGAACTACCCGCTGCTGAAGCGCCGCGAGGTGCCGTCCGGGCCGTGGCAGTGGACCGACGACACGGAGATGGCCGGTTCCGTCGTCGCCGTCCTGGCCGCCCACCACCGCGTCGACCAGGACGCCCTGGCCCGTTCCTTCGCCGAGCACCACGATTTCGACCGCGGCTACGGCCCCGCGGTCAACCGCCTGCTGCGACTCGTCCGGGAGGGCGGCGACTGGCGCGAACTCGCCGCCGCACTCTTCAACGGGCAGGGGTCCTGGGGCAACGGCGCCGCGATGCGGATCGCCCCGCTGGGCGCCTGGTACGCGGGCGACCCGGAACAGGCGACCCACCAGGCGGAGATCTCGGCCTATACCACCCACCAGCACCGCGAGGCGGTCGTCGGCGCGATGGCCGTCGCCGCGGCCGCCGCGTTCGCGGCCGCCCCCGGCGGGCCGCCCGGAGCCGGGGCCCTCCTCGACGGGGTCATCGACCTGGTGCCGAAGAGCGCGGTGGGCGCGGGGCTGCGCAGGGCCCGGGACATGCTCGACTACGGCGACCCGGCCACGGTGGCGGCGGTACTGGGGTGCGGCCGGCGCACGACCGCCCACGACACCGTGCCCTTCGCCCTCTGGTCGGCGGCGAGAAGCCTCGGTGACTACGAGCAGGCGTTCTGGACGACCGCGCAGGTCGGCGGGGATGTCGACACCACCTGCGCCATCGTCGGCGGTGTGATCGCCGCGGGCAAGGCCGGGGCACCGCCCGCAGAGTGGGTGGGGCGGACGGAACCGCTCCCGCACTGGGTGCCCGCGTCGGCCTAGCGGCAAAGGCTCTTTCACCTCTTCGGGAACTCTCCGTACATCGCGGGAACTCTCCGTAATCGACCGCTCGTTGTCGTGACATCCGCTGTGCGAGCCGTCAGGGCGCGCAGGCGCCGGAGTGGAGCGATGGGGGTGAACATGGGCGTCCTGCTCGCGGTTCTGATCCACTGGTGGGGCGCTTTCGTGCGCCGTCCGGGGAGCCAACCGGTCGCGAACCGGCCCGACAGCCGCCGCCGGGCAAGTGTCACACCCGTCGGCGAGCCGCCGAAGCCGGCTCGTGGTGCTGTTGCGTCAGCCGAGTCCCGGCCCGGCCGACCCGGCGAGTGCTTCCAGGTCACTCTTGCGAACCCGGATCACCAGCCAGGCCGTGACCAGGGCGAGGACGGCCATCGCCGCCGCCGGGACAAAGGCTGTCGAGATGCCCTGGGCCAGCACCTCGTGCCCCCACGGCGCGGGCAGTTGCTGCGTACGGGCGAACTCCGCTTTCTGCTCGGCGGAGCCCTCGGCCATGAACTGCGGAAGCTGCTTCTCCGCTTCGTCCCGGGTCGCCGTGCCGAAGACCGTCGTCAGGATGGCCAGGCCCAGCGATCCGCCCACCTGCTGCGTCGTGTTGAGCAGCCCCGACGCGGCGCCCGCCTCGTGCGGGGCGACACCGGAGACGGCGGTGAGCGTCAGCGTCACGAAGTTCAGCCCCATTCCGAAGCCGAACACCAGCATCGGACCGAGAACCCCGCTGACGTAGGAGCTGTCGGAGCTGATGAGCGCCTGCCAGGCCAGGCCGATCATCGCGAGCGCCGAGCCCGCGAGCATGAACGGCTTGGGGCCCAGCACCGGCAGGAAGCGCTGCGACAGACCCGCGCCGAGCGCGATCACGACCGTGACGGGCAGGAAGGCGAGCCCCGCCTCGATCGGGCTGTAGCCGAGCACGTTCTGCACGAACAGCACGATGTAGAAGAACATGCCGAACATCGCCGCGGCCAGGCTCAGCATGATCACGTACGTGCCGGAGCGGTTACGGTCGGCGAACATCCGCAGCGGGGTGATCGGTTCCCTGGCCCGGGACTCGATGATGCCGAAGGCCAGCAGCAGGACCACCGCGGCGCCGAAGGACCCGATGGTGAGGCTGTCCCGCCATCCCTCGTCCGCAGCGCGGATGAAGCCGTAGACGAGGGACGCCATGCCCGTCGTCGAGGTCACCGCACCCGCGATGTCGAACCGGCCGGTGTGCCGGTCGGACTCGCTGATGTAGAGCGGTGTGAGCACGGCGATCAGCACGCCGATCGGCACGTTCACGAAGAGCACCCAGCGCCAGTCGAGCCACTCGGTGAGCATGCCGCCGGCGAGCAGGCCGATGGCGCCACCGCCCGCCGACACCGCGGCGAAGACCCCGAAGGCCCGGTTGCGCTCCGGACCCTCGGGGAACGTGGTGGTGATGAGCGCCAGCGAGGTGGGCGACGCGATGGCGCCCCCGACGCCCTGCAGGACCCGTGCGGCCAGCAACTGCCAGGGCTCCTGGGCGAGCCCGCCGAGCAGCGAGGCGAAGGTGAACAGCAGGATGCCGGTCATGAAGACCCGGCGCCGGCCGAGGATGTCACCGGCGCGGCCGCCGAGGAGCAGCAGACCGCCGAAGGTGAGTGTGTAGGAGCTGACGACCCAGGTGAGGTCGGTGGTGCTGAACTTGAGCGCGTCTTGAATGTGCGGCAGCGCGATGTTCACAATCGTCGCGTCGAGTACCACCATGAGTTGGCAGGCCGCGATGACGGTGAGTGCGATGCCGGGATGTCCCTCCCGGCGGGCCGCACCTGGCTTCTGGTCCTGGAGCAATGGAGAGGTTGTCACTATGGGTCCCCCACGAGTGCGTTAGTGAACGCTCGCGTTCACTGTCGCGTCAAAGGTAGTGAGTCCCCGACAGTGAACGCAAGCGTTCACTCGTGGCGTCGTCGTTCGGCATGTCCCCCTCTGTGGCCGTCCGGCACGCCCCCACATCCCCGAAATCCCCGCTTCTCTGTTCGTTGGAGAGAGTCAGATGGTTACCCCGAGCTGGGCGGACGCCCCCGCTCAGACAGCCGCCCGCCGCCGCGGAGCCGTGCTCGAGCGTGCGATCCTCGACGCCGCACTGGACCAACTCAGCACCGTCGGCTGGAACGGCCTGACGATGGAGGGCGTCGCCGCCGGCGCCCAGACCGGAAAGGCCGCGGTCTACCGGCGCTGGCCGTCCAAGGAGGATCTTGTCGCCGACGCTCTGCGTGCCGGTCTGCCGTACTTCGACGCGGCACCCGACGAGGGTGGGGTGCGCGAGGACCTCTTGGCGCTGTGTCTGCGAGCCCGGGACGCGATGTTCTCCCGACCGGGTGTCGCGCTTCGCTCGGTGATTCACGAATGCGACACGACGCAGGCTGAGCGGTTTCATGCCGTGATCTTCGAGGGGGTCGTGGAGCCCACCATCAAGATGCTGCGAGAGGTCATCGAGCGCGGAATCCAGCGAGGAGAGGTGCGTTCTGACGCTGCGAACGGCTTTGTCTTCGACGCCATCCCGGCGATGATGATGTATCGCTCCAAGATGTGCGGCTGCGAATGGCAGGATCATGAAATCGAGGAGATGATCGACCAGTTGATGGTTCCGCTGCTGCGGCCGAGCGGCTCCTGACAGGGGGCTCGCGAGGGGGGTGAGGTTGCCAGGGTGGGCCAGGGTGTCGCGGGCACTTCCGGGCGGCGTAACCTAGTGGCGCCATGCCGTACGAACCACCTACTCACACCGTCGAGCGCTCCCTTCGAGCCACGACCGGAGCGAAGATCGTTGCAGGTGTCGACGAGGTGGGGCGCGGCGCGTGGGCCGGTCCCGTCACCGTCTGCGCGGCGATCACCGGACTCCGCCGGCCGCCCGAGGGCCTCACGGACTCGAAGCTGCTCACCATCAAGCGGCGCACCCAACTCGCCGAGGTACTGCGGACGTGGGTGACGTCGTACGCCCTGGGTCATGCCTCCCCGGAGGAGATAGACGAACTGGGGATGACGGCCGCGCTGCGGCTCGCGGCGGGGCGTGCGCTGGATGCCCTGCCGGTCCGCCCGGACGCGGTCATCCTCGATGGCAAGCACGACTATCTCGGTGCACCCTGGCGGGTCCGTACGGTGATCAAGGGCGACCAGTCCTGCGTGGCGGTAGCCGCGGCATCGGTGATCGCCAAGGTGCAGCGCGACAAAATGATGGCCGAACTGGCTATCGACCATGCAGACTTCGGTTTTGCGGACAACGCCGGGTATCCATCCCCCGTGCACAAGGCCGCACTGGCGGAGCGGGGCCCCACCCCCTACCACCGGTTGTCATGGGCGTATCTTGATGCGCTGCCCCAGTGGCGGCACCTCAAGAAGGTCCGCAGCTGGGCGGACGGAAGTGTTCCGGAAATCGAGGGTCAGCTCGGCTTCGATTTCTGACGGTTTCGTTCGCACGCATGCGCCACCCGCCGACGCGGGCCGTACCAGCGTTTGATAAATATCAACTCATGCCTCTCATTCCCGAGGAGCCTCAGATTCACGAGAGTGCCCAGGGTCCGCGCGCCACTCCGGCCAGCGGCCGCATCGCGCCGACCCCCCGTCCCGTACCCGGCCCCCGTCCCGCGGCTCCGTCGCGTCCCGGTCGTCCCGGTCCTCTCCGGCCCGCGCCGCCGGTGCAACGTACGCCGCGTGACGCAGCCGCCGAGCCCGGTCCGTCCGGGCCCGCCGCCGGTGCCGCCGCTCCGGCCGCCCCGCAGATCCAGCTCATCCCGGCTTCCGCACAGGGCGCGCTCGACGCCGCCGAGGAGGCCGTGGACCTGCTCCTGGACGCCGGGCGCGCCCCCAGTGACGTCCTGGTGATCACGACCGGCGAACAGCACCCGTGGGCCACCCACGAGCTGTCCTTCGGTGAAACCTCCTACTGGGCCCAGCACGACGCCCGTGACGACGTCTTCTACACTGACGCCACCATCGCGGCCCGCGCCGCGTCGCGTCCGGTGGTCGTGGTCGCCGTCAATGGCGGGTCCGAGGCCGCAGCCGCGAGCGCGCTGTCCCTTGCCCACTCCCGGGCGAACACCCTGCTGATCGTCTGCGGTGACCCGCAGCAGATCAACTCGGTGCTGGGCGCGGGCGTCTGAGTCGCTTCCTCAGCGTCCGGTCGGGCGCTGAGGAGGGCTTCAGGCGCCCTACGGCGGCTCCGCAGGGTGGGCGGTTCGGCATGCCCGGAGGACTGGACGCCGTAGCGGCGTACGGGCTTTGCCGGGTTGGGGAGTGCGTCTTGCGGCCCCTGCGCAGGTCGGCACACGGGCTCGTATGCCGTGTGTCGGGGGCACGGCAAGCACTCGTGCGAAACGGTCTGTCCAGGGCTTCAGCGTGCCGCCGCTGCGCGGCGCAGCACTTC
>NZ_JBHUQX010000435.1:0-7541 GCF_042674225.1 Streptomyces sp. NPDC056948 | reverse complement strand
GGACGGGTCGCTCCCACTGACCCCGCTGCGCGTGATCACGATCCTGGGCATGGTGTCGGTCCAGGTCGCCCTGGTCTGCGTCTGGCGACTGGTGACGATGGTGCGACGCGGAACCGTGTTCTCCCACGCCGCCTTCCGGTACGTGGACGTCGTGATCGGCGCGATCGTGGCGGCTGCCCTCGTGTGGTTCGCGGTCACGATCCTCAATGCGCCGGGCCAGCGGGACGACCCGGGCGTCACCGTCATCATGGGCGGTGTTGGCGTGGCCATCCTGGGGGTCGCGCTCATCGTGCTCGTGCTGCGGATGCTCCTCGCCCAGGCCGTCGCGCGCGACGTCGAAGCGGCGCAGATGCAGGCCGCGCTGGACGAGGTGATCTGATGCCGATCGCCGTCGACATCGACGTGATGCCGACCAGGCGCTCGAGAACGGCCGCGCCAAGGCGGTGCGCTTCGCGACGCTCGCCGCGCTCTGCGAGGTGCTCGAGTGCCGGCCCGGCGACCTGCTGCGCTGGGAGGCGCGCTGGGAGGCCGAGGACGCCGCGGGCGGATGACGCGCCCCAGGGCTGGGCGTAAGAAGGCGGTGGGCCGCCGGCCGGCGCACCCCGGCCGGTCTCCGGTCCCGCGTCTCCGTCCGGCGGCGCAGACGAAGACACCGCCCGGCATTCCGGGAAGCCGGTCTCAGCCGCCGCGCCGCACCCGGGCCGCCCTGCGGGCCTCCGCGAGCTTGCTGGCCTCGCTGCTCTTGCGGGACGACCTGCCTCCGGAGCCACTCTTCGCGTCCTTGGTGCTGCCCAGGCCGCGGAAGGGGGCATTGTGGTTCTTGGGGCGCGGTACGGCCGGCCCGCCGTCGAGAAGCTTTCCGGAGGGGGCCTTGGCGCCGGTGATCCGGCTCAGCTCCGCCTCGCCGGACCGCACTTTGGTGACCCTGGGGGCGACGTCGGCGTCCGCCATGACCTGGCTCGTCTCGCGTCGCTGTCCCGACAGGACGAGTGTCACGACGGTGCCGGAGCGGCCGGCCCGGGCCGTGCGGCCCGCGCGGTGCAGATAGTCCTTCGGGTCGGTGGCCGGGTCGACGTTGACCACGAGGTCGAGGTCGTCGACGTGCAGGCCGCGTGCCGCGACGTTCGTCGCCACCAGCGCGTTGACCTGCCCGCTCTTGAACTGGGCCAGGGTCCGGGTGCGCTGCGGCTGGGACTTTCCGCTGTGCAGGGCGGCGGCGGCCACGCCGCTGGCCCGCAGATGCCGCGTGAGCTGGTCGACACCGTGCTTGGTGTCCAGGAACAGCAGGACGCGGCCGTCCCGAGCGGCGATCTCCGTGGTCACGGCGTACCGGTCCGGGCCGTGCACGACGAAGACGTGGTGCTCGATCGCGGAGACCGCGCTGGACGAGGGGTCCACGGAGTGGACGGCGGGGTCGCGCAGGTAGCGCTGCACGAGCTGGTCGACGTCGCCGTCGAGGGTGGCGGAGAACAGCATCCGCTGCCCGTCGGGACGAACCTGGTCCAGGATCTCGGTGACCTGCGGCAGGAACCCCATGTCACACATCTGGTCGGCCTCGTCCAGGACCGCGATGCGCACCCGTCCCAGTCGGCAGCCCTTGCGCTCGATGAGGTCGTGCAGCCGACCTGGCGTGGCGACGACGATCTCGGCGCCGTCCCGCAGCTCGGCGGCCTGCCGTCCGATGGACACTCCGCCCACCACGGTCGCGAGCCGCAGCCGCAGCGCCTCGGCGTACGGGGTGAGCGCCTCACCGACCTGCTGCGCCAGCTCCCTGGTGGGCACCAGAACGAGCGCCAGCGGCTCCTTCGACTGCGCGCGCCGCCCGGCCGTCCGGGCGAGCATCCCCAGGCCGAAGGCGAGCGTCTTGCCGGATCCTGTGCGGCCCCGGCCCAGGACGTCCCGTCCCGCGAGCGCGTTCGGCAGCGCCGCCGCCTGGATGGGGGAGGGCACAGTCACACCGTGCTCATCGAGCGCCCGCAGAACCTCGGCCGGCAGACCCAGCGACGCGAAGGACGCCGCCGTGGGCACTGCCGAAGTGGCGCCCGACGCCTCGGACACATCGTCCTGCTGCCGGGCATCGGCACGTGCTGATTCGCTCACAGAGAGCCTTCCTCCGAAGGGACCGTACCGAGGAAGGCGCGGTAGGAACGCGGCCACCAGCCAGAGGCACCGAAACGGAGCACCGACACAGCGACGCGGCAAACGCCCAACGTTAGCACAGGGCACGCCGCCCAGGCCTCCCGTGCTCGCGTCCGGCCGCCACGGGACCTGCCGGCAACCACCCCTTAGAGCAGTCGACGGGCGGGCGACAGTACCCCGCTGCGAGTCCCCCACCATCCGAGCCAATCCAGTCCCGACGCGCCTGGACGATCTCTTCCTGAGACCGGCCGATCCAGTTCAGGCGTCGTACGTTCCAGGACTCGGCTGCCGGGGCCCCAGCATCCCGCCGCCGCCCGCACTCGCTGCAGCGCTCCACGATCCATCCCCGCATCACATGGCTTGGGCTGCCGAGCGCCCTGGTAGCCGCCGTCGGCAATGGTCATGGTGTGGCCGACGGCGTCCGGACTCCTCCCAGCCACGTGAGTCATGTTGGTTGCCGGGCACGGGCCGACCGACTACCACGACCACACGGGTGTCAGCGTCGATGACGACCTGGTGGGCGGTGGAGTACCGATAGTTCTTGGACTGCTCGGCAACGCTGCGATCGCGGGTGGGTACCAGGGTGCCGTCCACGATCAGCACCGCGTCCTTCGCGAAACGCTTGCGCGGCTCGAGCGCGAGCTTCGGGCCGAGGTGGTCAACGACGCGACTGGCCACGGACTTCGACACACCGAGCGACCAGCAGCACACGGTCCGCCAGCGGCAGCCTCCACGGCCGACCACGACCATCGCGCTCCGCGTTCCGCGCCCGGTACCGCAACGCGCCGTAGGACCGGCGTCGGTGGCGGTGCCTCCACAGTCCTGAGGAATGACCCAGCAGCCGCTGCCACGCTGGTCGGAGATGCCGCCACCTCCAACCAGCACAACGAGCAACCCGGCAAACGTTGCCGGTCACAGCACTAGCGGACGAGCTTCCAGTCCTGTGAGTCGTCGGCGGCAGTGTTCTGGAGGGTCAGCGGTGCCCCGGTGGACGCGCCGGTCAGATAGAGGGCGGTGTTCGTGACTGCCTGGATCCGGTAGTAGCCGTCCGAGGTCTTGACGAGGTTCCAGCTGCCCGACGCACTGTTGTCGACCCACTGGCCGATCCGCTGGCCGGCCGTGGCGTTGCCCGTCCAGATGGCCGCCGAGCGCCCTCCCGACTTGTTCAGCAGCGTGGTGCCGCCCATCGGTTCGGTCACGACATGCCAGTACTGGGTGTCCTTGTTCGCCGCCGCTCCGGCGTCTTCCAGGACCACGTCGGGCACGTCCCCGTTACCGAGGTTGGCGTCGTTGGTCTTGTTGCCGGTGCCTATCACCTGGCCGGTCTTGCGGTTCACCAGCCGGTAGTAGGTGCCGTCCGAGTCGCCGAGGTCGACCTCGGCGTGGGCGATCGTGGACGTGCCCTGGTTGTTGAGGATCACGATGCGGCCGGTGCCGTCGACGTACTGGAGGTTGCGGCTGTAGCCGGCCGGCGAGGTCGTCTGGTACTCCGTCCACACGCCGTCGCTGCGGCCGCTCTCGTTGACCCAGACGTCGCCGCTGTTCGCCGCGTTGTACACCAGTCGACCGTCGGGCAGCCGGATCAGAACCGGGCTGCCGCCGCCCGCGAGCGGACGGGAACCGGCGACGACCGGCAGTGAGCCGACGGACATGCCGGTCTGGGTGCCGCGGTAGAACTTCAACGGGTCGTCGGCGATCGCGTACCGGGTGTTGGCCCCGCCGCCCCAGTACTCGAAGGTGAGCAGCCACTTGCCGTCCGTGGTGCGGACGATGTTGGTCATGCCCGGCCTGCCGCCGCCGATCTCGGTCTTGCCGCCGCCCATGTCCTGGACGGATCCGGAGATGTCGACGACGGGGTCGCTCCACTTGGTGCTCTTGCCGTCCCAGGTGCGGTGGACGAGGATCTGGCCGTGTGAGTCGGTCGCGGTGTCGTTGGCGGGATCCTTCTTCGGGACGCCGGTGACCGGGTCGAAGCCGGTGTAGTCGTTCTCGTCGGAGTAGTAGCAGACCAACTTGCCCTGGTGGACCATGAGGTAGGGCTCCCAGAGCGGGTCCACCTGCTGGTGCTTGTTGGCGGCCGCGATGTTCTGCCCGACCGCGCCCGCGCTGCCGCCCTGCCAGCCGGCGGTCGAGACGACGTTGACGACCTTCCAGCTGCTGCCCTGATCGGTGCTGGAGTACAGGGCGATGGCCAGGTCGCTGCGGTCGCCGTCGTTGTTCGGCGTCCAGCCGGGGTCGGCCGCCTTGTGCTCCTTGTAGTAGTGGTCGTCACCGGAGACGACACTCGCCAGAAGCAGCGTGCCGGACTTGAGCCCGCCGACGCTCTGCGGGAGCACATAGAGGTACGGGTTGGTCCAGTTGCTCGTGTACTTGGCGTACTTGGGGTCCTTGGAGAGGTATGCCGGTGCCTTGACCTCGGACAGGGGCTGCCAGCTGGTGCCGTGGTCGTCGCTCTTGTAGACGGGCAGGGTCTGCCCGTCGGCGCTGCCCGACTTCGGTACGACGGTGGACTTCTCGAACGACGCGACGAGCCGCCCGCCGGGCAGTTGGGCCGACTTCGGGTACACGGCGCAGTTGCCCCGGCCCTTCAGGCACGGGTCGCTGCCGAGCTGGTACAGGATTCCGCCCGTCGGGTTGTACGCCTGCGCACCGGACGCGGGGATGGCCAGCATCGCGGACGCCGCGACGAAGGTTCCCAGCGCCTTCCCTACGCTTCTTCTGTGCATAGTTCCTCCTTCTGGGGATGACCACTGCTCCGGGGTCCACATCCGTGTCGGCGGAGACGAGAACACGTACGTCCCAGGGGCCCAGCTCCAACGCGGCACCGGCCGGTACGAGGTCGCCGCTCGTGCCCGTCGTCGCGGTCACGGATTCGGGGAGCTCCCGCCACCCGCCACGCGTGTCCGGAGCCATCCAGGCGGCCGGCGTCCGGGCGAGAGCACGATTGCCTGCCCGGCGAGGAAAGCTGTTCCTCGGCCCGGTCGGTGTTGATCAGCCGTACGTGGACGCGCCACCGTCCAGGGGCGGACCGGGCCGGCCCGCACTCGGAGGAGAGGCCAGGGCCCGGCCCCGGCCCGGGGTCGTCCGGGTGGGCGGCGGGGGCCCGGTCGAGGCGCGGACCACGAGGTCGACGGGTGGTTCACTGGCCGCCAGGGGTGGCCCGTCCGGGTTCTCGATGGAGTGCACGAGGCGTTTGATCCCCTCCTGTGCCACGGCATCGAAGGGCTGGCGCATCGTGGTGAGAGGAGGAGTCACATAGGCGGCGACAGGGATGTCGTCGAAGCCTACGACGCTGACGTCCTCCGGCACCCGTCGACCGGCTTCCGTCAGCGCGCGGACGAGACCGATCGCCATGTCGTCGTTGGCAGCGAACACCGCGGTCATGTCGCCGTCGGAGGCCAGTTCGCGACCTGCCGTGTAGCCGGTCGAGGCCGACCAGTCGCCCTCGACGACAGGGGGTATCGACCGGCCGTGTGCGGCGAGAGTCGACCGCCAGCCCTCCAGCCGGTCCCGGGCGGCGTACCACCGCTGCGGACCGGCGAGGTGGTGGACGGTGTCGTGCCCCAGTTCCAGTAGATACTCGGTTGCCGCGCGTGCCATCAGATCGGCGCCGACACCCGCTGCCAGCGTCTTGGGCGCGGACAGGGGCGGCGAACCGAGGACGAGTACCGGTACGTCGACGCGGGCGGCGAGGTGTTCGCCGTGCCCGTCGTCGATCGGCTCGGAGATGACGATGCCGTCGACGCCCTGCTCGAGAAGTGAGTCGACGGCACCGGCGACGCCCGTCGGGTCGCCTTCCAGGGTGTTGACCACGCGGAGGGCGTACCCGGTGTCCCGCACGGCGCGTTCGACGCCCATGATCAGTGAGGCGGGTCCGTACAAGGCGGTTCCCAGCGTCACCACACCGATGGACCGTGTGCGTCCGGAGGCCAGCGCCCGCGCCGCGTTGTTCAGTCGGTAGCCGAGTTGCTCGCCGGCTTCCAGAACGCGTCGGCGCACTTCGGCGGAGACGTACGGCTCGTCGTTGTAGACCCGGGACACGGTCTTCTGTGAGACGCCCGCCAACTGGGCGACATCCACACTGCGTGGTGCGCCGGAACTCCCACTCCGCCTTGCGCCCCGCCTCATGGTGTCTCCAGATGATCGTGACCGGCGTTGGTCGGCATCCGTCTGACTGCGCTGCCATGTCTACGCAGTCATATGTCGGCCGTCAAGCGCCCGGCACAGATTCGTCATCTTGCGCAAGCGCCGGCCGAACGCCGGTCGACCCACCGGCCGAGCGGAGATCCCCGAGTGCCTCCCAACCCGCCGAGAGAGCAGGAGGATGTACCGCACGCAGGCCGCCGTGAGCCGGATCGGGCAGGGCCGCTTGCGACCGGGCGAGATGTTCTACGCGTCGACCGACGGCGAGGGTGATCCGGCGGACGAGCCGCGCAACCGCATGCCGTTCGTCTACACCGAGTTCGCCCGCTGCACGACGGCAACTTCATCTGCGACGGCCTGGTACTCCCCGACGGAACACCGTCACCGGGCCTCGTGGAGTACCAGAAGGTCATCGAGCCCGTCGTCATCGGCCCGGGCGGCGCCTCCGGCCGGATCGCCGTGCACAACCGCTACGACCTCGTCGATCTGTCGCGCCTCCGGTTCGCCTGGTCGCTCCCCCGGGACGGCGTCCTGGTCGACGAGGGGGCCCTGTCCACGTCGGAACTCGGCGCCGGGGAGCGGGCCGAAATCACGCTTCCGCCCCTCACGGCCGCCACCGGCGAGGCGGGTGAGCGCCTGCTGACGGTGCGGGCGGAGCCGGCGAAGTCCGCAGCGTGGGCTCCCGAGGGTCATCAGGTGGCCTGGGGGCAGATCGCGTTGCCGTCGTCCTGCGGCGACACGATCCGCGCCGGCCTGGACGCCGGCCGCTTGGCCGCCGACGCCTCGGCGGGGCTGATCGCCCTCGACCCGGTTCGACCGGGGCATCGGCACACCGACCACGCCGTGCAAGGGGTCGGATCCGGGGCCGTCGGACCGGGTGTGCTGCCTCGGTACCGGCTCGAAGTCCGGCCCGCCGACTTCACGTTCGTCCTCACCGCCCTGTCGGCGACATGAGAAGAGGCCGGCCCCGGCGACCGAGAACGCCGGAGCCGGCCAACCGGGCCGTCCGAGATCACCTGCCGGTGGCGGCGGCCCGTGCGACCGCTGCGGCGAGGGCGCCGGCGACCTCGTCGACATGGGACAGGTGCGGGGAGTGCCCGGACGGGACACGAACGCTGTGCGCCGCGCGGGCGGCCCACTGCTCCTGGACGGCGGGCGGAAGGGCCGGATCTTCGGTGGCCACGACGTACGTCAGGGGAACGTCGCTCGGCGCGGCACCCAGTTTCTCGGTGAAGGCGCGCATGCCCTGCCAGTTGAGG
>NZ_JBHUQX010000434.1:0-7556 GCF_042674225.1 Streptomyces sp. NPDC056948 | reverse complement strand
GCGGTCGGCACGCCGGGTGCCCTTTCGGCGTCCGCCCTGAAGATCACCGGGAGACACCCGGAGATCGCCGGATGCGCCCGGCCATGTAATTACCTAAACTAAGAAAAACAACTGCTTCATGGTGCGCCGGGAAGTCTGGTCGGCATGCGTTCAGCCCTGCCCACCGACCGGAGGTCTTCCCCGTGACCGCGCCCCGCTCCACCGCCCCTCGCAAGGTCCTCGGACGGCTGTCGCTGCCCGAGCGGACCTATGTGGCGGACGCGCTGCGCACCGAGACCGTCGGCGGTGTGCTGCTGCTCGCCGCCGCGGTCACCGCACTGCTCTGGGCGAACATCCCCGCGCTGCACGACAGCTACGAGAACGTCGCCCACTTCCATCTGGGCCCGGCCTCACTCGGCCTCGACCTGTCGGTCGCGCACTGGGCCGCCGACGGGCTGCTGGCGCTCTTCTTCTTCGTCGCCGGGATCGAACTCAAGCGCGAACTCGTCGCGGGCGACCTGCGCGACCCCAGGGCCGCAGCGCTCCCGGTCGTCGCCGCCCTGTGCGGCATGGCCGTACCGGCGCTCGTCTACACCGTCACCAACGTCACCGGCGGCGGCTCACTGGCCGGGTGGGCCGTGCCCACCGCCACCGACATCGCCTTCGCGCTCGCCGTGCTCGCGGTCATCGGCACGTCCCTGCCGAGCGCGCTGCGGGCCTTCCTGCTCACGCTCGCCGTCGTCGACGACCTCTTCGCGATCCTGATCATCGCCGTCTTCTTCACCGCCGACCTGAACTTCGCCGCGCTCGGCGGCGCCGTGGTGGGCCTGGCCGTCTTCTGGCTGCTGCTGCGCAAGGGCGTACGCGGCTGGTACGTGTACGTGCCGCTCGCGCTCGTGACCTGGGCGCTGATGTACAACAGCGGCGTCCACGCCACCGTCGCCGGCGTCGCCATGGGCCTGATGCTGCGCTGCCACCGCAAGGAGGGCGAGACCCACTCCCCCGGCGAGCACATCGAGCATCTCGTACGCCCCCTGTCGGCAGGTCTGGCCGTGCCGCTCTTCGCACTGTTCAGCGCGGGTGTCTCCGTCTCCGGCGGAGCGCTCGCGGACGTGTTCGGCTCGCCGGAGACCCTCGGTGTCGTCCTCGGGCTGGTCGTCGGCAAGGCGCTCGGCATCTTCGGCGGGACCTGGCTGACGGCCCGATTCACCAGGGCCTCGCTCAGCGACGATCTCGCCTGGGCGGACGTGTTCGCGGTGGCGAGCCTCGCCGGCATCGGCTTCACCGTCTCGCTGCTCATCGGCGAACTCGCCTTCGCCGGAGACGAGACGATGACGAACGAGGTCAAGGCCGCCGTGCTGCTGGGCTCGCTCATCGCCGCCACGCTGGCGACCGTCCTGCTGAAGATACGGAACGCCAAGTACCGCCGTCTGTGGGAGGACGAGGAGCGCGACGACGACCTCGACGGCATCCCGGACGTCTACGAGGAGGACGACCCGGCGTACCACCTGCGCCTGGCCGCCCGCTACGAAGCCAAAGCCGCGGAGCACCGCCGGATCGCCCAGGAGAAGGCAGCAGCGCGCCACGAGCTTGCCGAAGTACCGGGCGGGGCAGGCGAGGACCACGACGGTCCGGCATGATCTGACGAGACGGTACAAAAGATGGAGAGGGAGACACCGCGATGAGCGCACCCGACGGCAGCCCGGTCGGCGCCGAACGCAGCATCGGCCAGCTGTTCGCCTCGGCGACGGCGGAAATGTCGGCGCTGGTGCACGACGAGATCGCGCTGGCGAAGGCGCAGCTCAAGCAGGACGTCAAGCGCGGCGCGACCAGCGGCGGGGCCTTCTCGGCAGCCGGCGCGGTGCTGATCTTCTCCCTGCCGATGCTGAACTTCGCGCTGGCGTACGGCATCCGCACCTGGAGCGACTGGAACCTCGCGATCTGCTTCCTGCTGTCCTTCGCGGCGAACGTGCTCGTCGCGGTCGTGCTGGCGCTGATCGGCGTGACCTTCGCGAAGAAGGCCAAGAAGAGCAAGGGCCCGCAGAAGGTCGCCGCCTCGATGAAGGAGACCGCGGTCGTCCTGCAGAAGGCCAAGCCGCACCCGCGTCCGGAGCTCCCGCAGGACCGGGTCCCCGAGGCCATCGAGGCTGTGGCACGCTCGTCGTCATGACGGACCCCGCCACACCTTCGGCACAGCCGGCCTCGGCCGTTCTCCTCGACCTCCCCGGCGGCAGGAAGGTGAGCCACCGCGACGTCGCCGCCAACGGCGCCCGCTTCCACATCGCCGAGGTGGGCGACGGGCCGCTGGTGCTGCTGCTGCACGGCTTCCCGCAGTTCTGGTGGACCTGGCGGCACCAGCTCGTGGCGCTCGCCGACGCGGGCTTCCGGGCCGTCGCCATGGACCTGCGGGGCGTCGGGGGCAGCGACCGTACGCCGCGCGGTTACGACCCCGCCAACCTCGCGCTCGACGTCACCGGCGTCATCCGCTCGCTCGGTGAGCCGGACGCCGCGCTGGTCGGCCACGACCTGGGCGGATACCTCGCGTGGACGGCCGCCGCGATGCGCCCCAAGCTGGTGCGGCGGCTGGCGGTCGCGTCCATGCCGCATCCGCGGCGCTGGCGCTCGGCCATGCTGCGAGACGTCAAGCAGACGCGCGCCGGTTCACACATCTGGGGGTTCCAGCGGCCCTGGATCCCGGAGCGGCAGCTCACCGCCGACGACGGGGCGCTCGTGGCGGAGCTGATCCAGGACTGGTCCGGGCCGCGCCCGCCGGAGGAAGAGGCCCTGGAGACGTACCGCCGCGCCATGTGCATCCCCTCCGCGGCGCACTGCGCGGTCGAGCCGTACCGCTGGATGGTGCGCTCCCTGGCCCGCCCGGACGGCATCCAGTTCAACCGCCGCATGAAGCGGCCCGTGCGCGTGCCGACCCTCCATCTGCACGGCTCGCTCGACCCCGTGATGCGCACACGCAGCGCGGCCGGATCCGGCGAGTACGTCGAAGCCCCCTACCGCTGGCGCCTGTTCGACGGTCTCGGGCACTTCCCGCACGAGGAGGACCCGGTCGCGTTCTCCTCGGAGCTCATCAACTGGCTCAAGGATCCCGAACCCGATCGGTGACCGGACGACCCCGCCCGGTATCCGCACGTGAACGCTTGTCCGACGAAGCGCCAATTGCCTGGCGCATAGGCCAATTGGGCGCTCCGGGAGCGGTTATCGACCATGAGGCGGGGGCACACGTCGGGGTATGGGCTGGACGCACGACTACAGTGACGCAAGCCGCAATCGCCGCTCGGCGGGCGGTGCGAACCCCCACCATCGAAGCGGCGCACCGCAGATGGTGACCGCGGATCCCCGGGTCGGGATCCCGCGCATCCTCCGCCGCCGGGCCCGCTGGGTCTCCGTACGTCTGCGCCACACCCGGGACTGAGGCGCCACCCGCGCGAGTGACGCCCCGACCACTCCACCGCAGGGCCGCTCCTAGAGCGCGCAGCTGTCGCTGTCCACCTGCTGGTTGGCGGTGCGCCCCTTGGTGATGTCCTGTTGGATCTCGTCCACGGTCAGCGCGTACCCCGTCTCGGCGTCGTCGAGGGACTTGGCGAAGACCACGCCGTAGACCTTGCCGCTCGGGGTGAGCAGCGGGCCGCCGGAGTTGCCCTGGCGGACGGTCGCGTAGAGGGAGTAGACGTCGCGGCGGACCGTGTCCCGGTGGTAGATGTCCGGGCCGTTGGCCGTGATGCGGCCCCGCACGCGCGCGGCGCGCACGTCGTACGCCCCGTTCTCCGGGAAGCCCGCGACGATCGCGCCGTCCCCGCTGGCCGCGTCCTCGGTGGTGAAGCGCAGCGCGGGCGCCTTGAGGTCGGGCACGTCGAGTACGGCGATGTCGCGCCGCCAGTCGTAGAGGACGACCGTGGCGTCGTACTTCCTGCCCTCGCCGCCTATCTGCACGGTCGGCTCGTCGACGCCGCCCACTACGTGCGCGTTGGTCATCACACGGCGGTCGGAGAAGACGAAGCCGGTGCCCTCCAGGACCTTGCCGCAGCTCGGGGCCGTGCCCATGACCTTGACGATGGAGCGCTGGGCGCGGGTCGCCACGGGGCTGTTGGCCAGGGCCGGGTCCGGCGGCTGGACGTCGGTGATGGGCTCGTTCGAGAACGGGCTGAAGACCTGCGGGAAGCCGTTCTGCGCGAGGACGGAGGAGAAGTCCGCGAACCAGGTGGCGGCCTGGTCCGGCAGTGCCTGCGAGACGCCCAGCAGCACCTTGGAGTTGCGGACCTCCTTGCCCAGCGTCGGCAGTGTGGTGCCCGCGAGGGCCGAGCCGATCAGCCAGGCGACCAGGAGCATCGCCACGACGTTGACCAGGGCGCCGCCGGTGGCGTCGAGGGCCCGGGCCGGGGACCAGGTGATGTGCCGGCGCAGCTTGTTGCCGAGGTGGGTGGTGAGGGCCTGGCCTACGGAGGCGCAGACGATGACGACGACGACCGCGACGACGGCGGCGGTCGTGTTCACCTCCGCGTTGTCCGTGAGCGCGTCCCAGATGACGGGCAGTACGTAGACCGCGACGAGACCGCCGCCCAGAAAGCCGATCACCGACAGGATGCCGACGACGAATCCCTGGCGGTACCCGACGACCGCGAACCACACGGCAGCGACCAGCAACAAGATGTCCAGCACGTTCACGGAGGCCACCCTGTCATGCGCGCCAGTCGAGCGGGACCTGCTTCTCGCGGTCCCAGGGCCGCTCCCAGCCCGCGAAGTGCAGCAGCCGGTCGATGATTCCGGCCGTGAAACCCCATACAAGGGCTGATTCGACCAGAAATGCCGGACCTCGGTGGCCGCTGGGGTGGACGGTGGTGGCGCGGTTGGCGGGGTCCGTGAGATCCACCACGGGGACGGTGAAGACCCTGGCGGTCTCGTTCGGATCGACGACCCCGACCGGGCTCGGTTCGCGCCACCAGCCCAGCACCGGGGTGACGACGAAACCGCTGACCGGGATGTACAGCCTGGGCAGGACGCCGAAGAGCTGGACACCGGTGGGGTCGAGGCCGGTCTCCTCCTCCGCCTCGCGCAGGGCGGCCCGCAGCGGGCCGTCGCCCCGCGGGTCGCCGTCCTCCGGGTCGAGGGCGCCGCCGGGGAACGAGGGCTGGCCGGCATGCGAGCGCAGGGAGCTCGCGCGCTCCATGAGCAGCAGCTCGGGTCCGTGCTCGCCCTCCCCGAACAGGATCAGTACGGCGGACTGGCGCCCGGCGCCGTCCTCCGGCGGCAGGAAGCGGCTGAGCTGCCGCGGCCTGACCGTCTCCACGGCGTGCACCACCGGGTCCAGCCAGGCCGGCAGGCCCTCCTTGCTCGGCGTCAAAGGCCCGCCCTGTGTGTCGCTCGCACGCGTCATCGCCACCCCCGTCGTCCTGCCGCTTCCAACGCGCGGCGGGTCCGAGATCGTTCCGCGAACGACCGCGATCCCCCGTTCGGGCAGCTCATCCGGCCCCCAGCGGCGGCGCCGGCTTGCCGCCCGCGTCCAGATACGCCTGCGGGGGCCGCAGGCGCTGGCCGGGGAAGCCGCCCTTCTCGTACTTGAGCAGCTTCTTCGCCTTCTCCGGGTCGGTCTCGCCCTCGCCGAACGCCGGGCAGAGCGGGGCGATCGGGCAGGCACCGCAGGCGGGCTTGCGGGCATGGCAGATACGGCGGCCGTGCCAGATCACGTGGTGCGAGAGGTCCGTCCAGTCGCTCTTCGGGAAGAGCGCGCCGATGGCGGCCTCGATCTTGTCCGGGTCGGTCTCGCCGGTCCACTGCCAGCGGCGCACCAGACGCTGGAAGTGCGTGTCCACGGTGATGCCGGGCCGCCCGAAGGCGTTGCCGAGCACGACGAACGCGGTCTTGCGGCCGACGCCGGGCAGCTTGACCAGGTCCTCCAGCCGGCCCGGGACCTCACCGCCGAAGTCCTCCACCAGGGCCTTGGACAGCCCTATGACCGACTTCGTCTTGGCCCGGAAGAAGCCGCACGGGCGGAGGATCTCCTCCACCTCCTCCGGGTTGGCGGCGGCCAGGTCCTCGGGGGTGGGGTACTTGGCAAAGAGGGCGGGTGTCGTCTGGTTGACGCGCAGGTCGGTGGTCTGGGCGGACAGGACCGTGGCGACGACCAGTTGGAAGGAGTTGTCGAAGTCCAGCTCGGGGTGGGCGTACGGGAAGACCTCGGCGAGCTCGCGGTTGATACGGCGGGCTCTGCGGACCAGCGCGGTGCGCGACTCGTCACCCGGCGGGTGGACGACGGCCTTTGCGGGGGCGGTGCCCTTGACGCGGGCTGTGGCCTTCTTGGGCGCGACGGTGACCTTCTTGACGGCAGGAGCCTTCTTCACAGATGGCGCTTTCCTCGCAGATGCCGCCTTCTTCACAGATGCCTTCTTGCTCGCGGCCCCGGCCTCAGTGGCGGCAGCCTTCTTGGCGGCGGCCTTCTTGGCAGCGGGCTTCTTGGCAGCGGCCTTCGTGGCGGCAGCCTTCTTCGCCGGCGTCGACTTGCCTGAAGGCACCGCCCTCTCTGTCGCTTTCGCCGTTTTCCTACCGCCATCGGGGCTCTGTTCGCCCACAGCGGAATCGCGACGTACAACCACCCGCGCAGCCCCCTCGGCCTGTGCTCTCACCGGCGATTTGGACACCCGGCCAGCCTAAGGCGTGACACTGACATCTGCCCCGGGCCCCGAAGATCGGCGTCCAATTGGACCCCTGCCGCGTACCCCGGGACACCTGTGCGGCATCCTTGTGACAGATCACACTGTTTGGACCGTCCGGCAAAATGGGCACCACGGTGCCTTGATACAAGGGGGATCCAGGTCCCCTGAGCAGGTCGACAAGGAGAGAACTCGTGGACGACGTTCTGCGGCGCAACCCGCTCTTCGCGGCGCTCGATGACGAGCAGGCCTCGGAGCTCCGCGCCTCCATGAGTGAGGTGACCCTCGCGCGCGGCGACTCGCTGTTCCACGAGGGGGACCCCGGCGACCGCCTGTATGTGGTCACGGAAGGCAAGGTCAAGCTCCACCGCACGTCCCCGGACGGCCGCGAGAACATGCTGGCCGTGGTCGGCCCCGGCGAGCTCATCGGCGAGCTGTCGCTCTTCGACCCGGGCCCGCGCACCGCGACGGCCTCCGCACTGACCGAGGTCAAGCTGCTCGGACTCGGCCACGGCGACCTTCAGCCCTGGCTGAACGCCCGCCCCGAGGTGGCCACGGCGCTTCTGCGCGCTGTCGCCCGCCGGCTGCGCAAGACCAACGACGCGATGTCCGATCTCGTCTTCTCGGACGTCCCGGGCCGGGTCGCCCGCGCCCTGCTGGACCTGTCGCGCCGGTTCGGCGTGCAGTCCGAGGAGGGCATCCACGTCGTGCACGACCTCACGCAGGAGGAGCTGGCCCAGCTCGTCGGCGCGTCCCGCGAGACGGTCAACAAGGCCCTTGCGGACTTCGCCCAGCGCGGCTGGCTGCGCCTGGAGGCCCGCGCGGTGATCCTGCTGGACGTGGAGCGCCTCGCCAAGCGCTCGCGCTGACACACGCGCGCGTGCCGTACGTCATCGGGCCCCGTCTCCTCGCGGAGAC
>NZ_JBHUQX010000433.1:0-7606 GCF_042674225.1 Streptomyces sp. NPDC056948 | reverse complement strand
CGTCGCCCATGAGCTCCTTGACCTTCTTGCGGTACATCCACACCGCGCCACCGGCGAGGACGGCGAGCGTGGCCTCCAGAGCCACGATGTTCGTCTTGTTCAGGTCGACCCCGGCGATGGAGAGCAGACCGGTCGTGGCGTCACCAGCGGTGACGGCCAGGAACCAGACGCCCATCATTTGCGAGGCGTACTTCGCGGGAGCCATCTTCGTCGTCACCGACAGACCCACCGGGGAGAGCAGCAGCTCACCGACGGTCTGCGTGAAGTAGATCGCCACCAGCCACAGCGCCGCCGCCTTGTGACCGCCCCCGGCGATCGACAGCGGGGCCAGGAAGAGGAAGAAGGACGCGCCGACCAGGACCAGACCCGAGCCGAACTTCACGATCGTGCTCGGCTCCTTGCCGCGCCGGTTCAGCGCCAGCCAGAACCAGGCGAAGACCGGGGCCAGCGCCATGATCAGGACCGGGTTGACCGACTGGTACCAGGAGACCGGGAACGCCCAGCCGAAGACGCTGTTCTCGGCGGAGGAGTCCGCGAAGATCGACAGCGTCGAGCCGCCCTGGTCGTAGATCATCCAGAACACGGCCGCGGCCACGAAGAACCAGATGTACGCGGACATCTTCGACTGCTCGGCGCGGTCCAGGTCCTTGTCGCGCTTGATGCGGACCAGGACCATCGTCGGGATGATCACGCCCAGCAGGGTCAGCGGGACCAGGATCCAGTTGAGCGTGTAGTGGCCGGAGAAGCCGACGATCGCGTAGACGACGACCGCGATACCGGCCCAGATCGCCGCCTTGCGCAGCGTCGAGGCCTTCTCCTCGCCGGACAGCGGCGTCGGGACGACGCCGGAGCGCTCGGCCAGGTTGCGCGAGCCGATCAGGAACTGGACGAGACCCAGCGCCATGCCGAGCGCGGCGAGCGCGAAGCCCAGGTGCCAGTCGACGCTCTCACCGATGGTGCCGATGATCAGCGGCGCCGCGAAGGCACCGAGGTTGATGCCCATGTAGAAGACGGTGAAGCCACCGTCGCGGCGCGGGTCGTCCGGTCCGTCGTAGAGGTGGCCGACCATCGTCGAGATGTTGGCCTTCAGCAGACCCGAACCGATCGCGACCAGGCCGAGGCCGGCGTAGAAGGTGCCGGAGGAGGGCAGGGCCAGCGTGAGGTGGCCCAGCATGATGATTCCGCCGGCGATGGCGACCGTCTTGCGCGGCCCCCAGACACGGTCGCCGAACCAGCCGCCGGGCATGGCGAGCAGGTACACCAGCGACACGTACACGGAGTAGATCGCCGTCGCCGTGCCCGCGGGCAGGTGCAGCCCACCCGGGGCCACCAGGTACAGCGGGAGCAGGGCCCTCATGCCGTAGTAGGAGAACCGCTCCCACATCTCGGTCATGAAGAGAGTGGCCAGTCCGCGGGGGTGGCCGAAGAAGGTCTTCTCGGAGCCGGGGGTGCCCGGGCGGGCCGAGTCCTTCGTCAGGCTGGACGCCATGGTCGTTCCTTGCTGGTCGGGACGCGCCCCGCGACAGCGGTGGTGCGCCCGGTGGGGGGCTGCCGGCACCGGTGCGTACGGCCGTCCGCCCGACGCCTACGGGGGTCCGCTCCGGGGCACGGAGCGGTGGGCGGTCGCCACCGGGGTCCACGTGGGGTCCACGCCTCTACGCGCGTCGCCGCACGACGAGGCCCGACACAAAAGAGACCTTCGAGGCAGAGAAGCCTCAGAAGGTCGCCTAGGGCTACAGGCGTTGATTCACCATACGGCAGGACACAGCCGCATATGGAAGGACTTGAGAGGAGGATCACAGGTGTCAGGGGAACCATGAGCCCCGTTTCCAAGGTCCTTACCAGGATCGCACCCCATAGGCAGAGGTTCGTCCACGTTCCCCCGGAACGTAAGAAGTGGGTATGCCAGCGGTAAGAATCAAGGCTTCCGGTCACACCCCAGCTCAGGGCCTCGCAGGTCTACCATCTCTCCATGACCCGTGTACTGCTCGCCGAGGACGACGCGTCCATCTCGGAGCCGCTGGCCCGTGCTCTGCGCCGGGAGGGCTACGAGGTCGAGGTGCGTGAGGACGGCCCCACCGCTCTCGACGCAGGACTGCAGGGCGGCGTCGACCTGGTCGTGCTCGACCTGGGTCTGCCCGGCATGGACGGTCTCGAGGTGGCCCGCCGCCTGCGTGGCGAGGGCCACACCATCCCGATTCTCATCCTGACCGCGCGCGCCGACGAGGTGGACACCGTCGTCGGGCTCGACGCGGGCGCCGACGACTACGTCACCAAGCCCTTTCGGCTCGCCGAGCTGCTCGCCCGCGTCCGCGCCCTGCTGCGGCGCGGTGCCGCCGAGCCGCAGCAGCCGCCCGCCACGCACGGCGTGCGCATCGACGTCGAGTCGCACCGCGCCTGGATGGGCGAGGAGGAGCTCCAGCTCACCGCCAAGGAGTTCGACCTGCTGCGGGTGCTGGTGCGCGACGCGGGCCGGGTCGTCACCCGCGACCAGCTCATGCGCGAGGTCTGGGACACGACCTGGTGGTCGTCGACCAAGACCCTCGACATGCACATCTCCTGGCTGCGCAAGAAGCTCGGCGACGACGCGGCCAACCCCCGCTACATCGCCACCGTGCGCGGTGTGGGCTTCCGTTTCGAGAAGAGCTGAGCCGCAGGGCAGGCAGGCACGGGTAACAGGACATGCGCCGCCGACTGATCCAGTCCACGCTCGCCGTGGTGCTGGTCGTGATCGCCGTCTTCGGTGTCTCGCTCGTCATCGTCGAGACCCGGACGATCAGCAACAGTGCCCAGGAACGGGTGGAGTCCGAGGCGGTCCGCCTCGCCAGCATCGTCGACAGCCGGCTCTTCGGGGCCCAGCAGGTCGACGCCGAGGTGCTGCGCGAACAGGTCACGCAGGACCGCTACTACGCGGTGATCCGGCTCCCCGGCGAGGCGCCCATCGAGGTCGGCAACAAGCCGTCCGGTGACGTCATCAGCGCGACCGCGCCCGGTGAGGAGGGCGAGACGGTCACTGTCGAGGAGCCGCGTTCCTCGGTGACCCGCGAGGTCGGCCGGACGCTGCTGATCATCGCGCTGGTCGCGCTGCTGGCGGTGGTGGCCGCGGTGCTGCTGGCGGTCCGCCAGGCGAACCGGCTGGCGTCGCCGCTGACCGACCTCGCGGAGACGGCCGAGCGGCTCGGCTCGGGCGATCCCCGCCCGCGGCACAAGCGGTACGGCGTGCCCGAGCTGGACCGGGTGGCGGACGTGCTGGACGGGTCGGCCGAGCGCATCGCGCGCATGCTGACCGCCGAACGCCGCCTGGCCGCGGACGCCTCCCACCAGTTGCGGACACCGCTCACGGCCCTGTCCATGCGGCTGGAGGAGATCACCCTCACCGACGACCCGGACACGGTGAAGGACGAGGCGACGATCGCGCTCACGCAGGTCGAGCGGCTGACGGACGTCGTGGAGCGGCTGCTGACCAACTCCCGCGATCCGCGCACCGGCTCCGCCGTCACCTTCGACCTCGACGAGGTCATCCAGCAGCAGCTCGCCGAGTGGCGGCCGGCGTACCGCAGCGCGGGCCGGGCGATCGTCAGCTCCGGCAAGCGGCATCTGGAGGCGGTCGGCACGCCCGGCGCGGTCGCGCAGGTGCTGGCCGCGCTGATCGAGAACTCCCTGATGCACGGTGGCGGCACGGTGGCGCTGCGTACCCGGGTCACCGGCAACCAGGCGGTCATCGAGGTCACGGACGAGGGCCCCGGCGTCCCCGCCGACCTGGGCGCACGCATCTTCGAGCGGGCGATCAGCGGCCGGAACTCCACGGGCATCGGCCTGGCCGTCGCCCGCGACCTGGCGGAAGCGGACGGCGGGCGCCTGGAAATGCTCCAGACCAAGCCCCCGGTCTTCGGCCTGTTCCTGTCCCGCACAGCCGCGCAGATCACGCTGACGGACGAGGACGAGCCGACGGTCCGCTAGGGCCTGTCGTGTTGTCGGCTACGGCACCCGCTGTTTGTTCCGCTCCTGGTCCACCGTCGAGCCGGTGTCCGACGCCGTCGTCCGGGCCGGGAGCGCGCGGAAGACCCACGTGCGGTACGACCAGAAGCGGAAGAGCGTGCCGATGCCGATGCCGACGAACTTGAAGATGTTGTTCTGGAGCGGGGTGTTCCAGCCGAAGCCGTAGGTCGCCGCGTACAGCACGCCGTTCTCGATGACCAGGCCCACCGCGCTGAACAGCAGGAACAGGGTCATTTCCCGGGTGCGGCCGCTCTTGTCGCGGTCGCGGTACGTGAAGTAGCGGAAGCCGACGTAGTTGAAGATGATCGCGACGACGGTCGCGATGACGCTCGCGCGCACCACCTGGAGGTCGGTGACATGCCGTACCAGGTTGAACACGAGGAGGTTGACCAGCACCCCGGCCCCGCCCACCGCGCCGAATTTGGCGACTTCGCGAACGAGCCGTCGGAGCCGCGAGGCACCATGTCCCATGGTCGTACAGGCCCCCGTCCCTCAGTTGGCGTCAACCCAGCCATGCTAACCACCCTCCCGCGCGATCTTCCTGCGGATACCGGTGGACGGCCGGAGATGGTCCGGGCCGGGCCGGGGAGGGGCAGGAAACCGGCCACCCTGGCGCGGCCGATACCCTGAGGGAGTGACGTTTCCGGTAGTCGGCATGGTCGGCGGTGGCCAGCTCGCTCGTATGACACACGAGGCGGGCATCCCGCTGGGCATCAGGTTCAAGCTTCTCAGTGACACCCCGCAGGACTCGGCTGCGCAGGTCGTGAGCGATGTCGTCATCGGCGACTATCGCGACCTCGACACGCTGCGCGAGTTCGCCCGCGGGTGCGATGTGATCACCTTCGATCACGAACATGTACCCACCGAGCACCTCAGGGCGCTGGAGGCGGACGGCATCCCCGTGCGCCCCGGCCCCGACGCGCTCGTGCACGCCCAGGACAAGGGCGTGATGCGCGCGAAGCTCGACGCGATCGGCGTGCCCTGCCCCAGACACAGGATCGTCTCCGATCCGCAGGACGTGGCGGCCTTCGCCGCGGAGGGCGACGGATTCCCCGTCGTCCTGAAGACCGTGCGCGGCGGCTACGACGGCAAGGGCGTGTGGGTCGTCGACTCCGTCGAGGAGGCCGCCGACCCGTTCAAGGCCGGTGTCCCCGTGCTCGCCGAGGAGAAGGTCGACTTCCTCCGCGAGCTCGCCGCCGACGTCGTACGGTCGCCGCACGGCCAGGCCGTCGCCTACCCGGTCGTGGAGTCCCGCCAGGTCAACGGCGTCTGCGACACGGTGATCGCCCCGGCCCCCGACCTCGACGAGGACCTCGCGGTCCGGGCCTCCCAGATGGCCCTGAACATCGCCAAGGAGCTCGACGTCGTCGGGCACCTCGCCGTCGAGCTGTTCCAGACCCGCGACGGTCGCATCCTCGTCAACGAGCTGGCGATGCGCCCCCACAACTCCGGCCACTGGTCGATGGACGGCGCGGTCACCAGCCAGTTCGCCAACCACGTCCGGGCGGTCCTGGACCTGCCCCTCGGCGACCCGCGCCCGCGCGCCGAATGGACGGTCATGGTCAACGTCCTCGGCGGCGACTACCCGGACATGTACTCCGCGTACCTGCACTGCATGGCCCGCGACCCCCAGCTCAAGATCCACATGTACGGCAAGGACGTGAAGCCCGGCCGCAAGGTCGGACACGTCAACACCTACGGCGACGACCTCGACGACGTGCTGGAGCGCGCCCGTCACGCAGCCGGCTACCTGAGAGGCACCATCACCGAATGAGCCCTGTTGTTGGCATCGTCATGGGGTCGGACTCCGACTGGCCCGTCATGGAGGCCGCCGCGAAGGCCCTCGACGAGTTCGAGATCCCCTACGAGGTGGACGTCGTGTCGGCCCACCGCATGCCGCGCGAGATGGTCGCGTACGGCGAGCAGGCCGACGGCCGCGGGCTCAAGGTGATCATCGCCGGGGCCGGCGGCGCCGCCCATCTGCCCGGCATGCTCGCCTCGGTCACCCCGCTGCCGGTCATCGGCGTGCCCGTGCCGCTGAAGTACCTCGACGGCATGGACAGCCTGCTGTCGATCGTGCAGATGCCGGCCGGTGTCCCCGTCGCCACGGTCTCCGTCGCCGGTGCCCGCAACGCCGGTCTGCTGGCCGCCCGCATCCTCGCCGCGCACGACGAGGAACTGCGCGGCCGGATGCGCGAGTTCCAGCAGGAGCTGAACGACCAGGCCACCGAGAAGGGCAAGCGGCTGCGCTCCAAGGTCGAGGGCTCGGGCGGCTTCGGCTTCGGCGCGGGGAAGTGACGGCGATGACCTCCCTGGAGTCAGCCCGGGAACTCCTGCGCGAGTTCCCGGTCGCCGACGGCCACAACGACCTGCCCTGGGCGCTGCGCGAACAGGTCCGCTACGACCTCGACGCCCGCGATGTCGCCGCCGACCAGAGCGCCCATCTGCACACCGACATCCCGCGGCTGCGCGCGGGCGGGGTCGGTGCGCAGTACTGGTCGGTGTACGTCCGTACGGACTCGCCGGACCCGGTCGCGGCCACCCTCGAACAGATCGACTGCGTACGGCAGTTGCTGGCCCGCCACCCGGCCGACCTCCGGCCCGCGCTGACGGCCGCCGATATGGAGGCCGCGCGCGGGGAGGGCCGTATCGCCTCCCTCATGGGGGCGGAGGGCGGCCACTCCATCGCCAACTCCCTGGGCACCCTGCGCGGTCTGCACGGGCTCGGTGTGCGGTATCTGACCCTCACCCACAACGACAACGTGGACTGGGCGGACTCCGCGACCGACGAGCCGCGGGCCGGTGGCCTCACCGCGTTCGGCCGCGAGGTCGTCCGGGAGATGAACCGCATCGGCATGCTCGTCGACCTCTCCCACGTGGCGGCGACGACCATGCGGGACGCGCTCGACGCGAGCACCGCCCCGGTGGTCTTCTCCCACTCCTCCGCGCGGGCCGTGTGCGACCACCCGCGCAACATCCCGGACGACGTCCTGGAGCGGCTGCCCGCCAACGGCGGTGTCGCGATGGTGACGTTCGTGCCGAAGTTCGTGCTCCAGGCGGCCGTGGACTGGACAGCCGAGGCCGACGAGAACATGCGCGCCCACGGCTTCCACCACCTCGACACCACCGCGGAGGCCATGAAGGTCCACCGCGCCTTCGAGGAGCGGCAGCCGCGCCCGGTCGCGACGGTGGCGACGGTCGCCGACCACCTGGACCACATGCGCGAGGTCGCCGGCATCGACCACCTCGGCATCGGCGGCGACTACGACGGCACGGCCTTCACCCCGGACGGCCTGGACGACGTCTCCGGCTACCCGAACCTCCTCGCCGAGCTGCTGGAGCGCGGCTGGTCGAAGGCCGACCTGGCCAAGCTGACCTGGAAGAACGCGGTACGGGTGCTGGGCGCGGCCGAGGACGTGGCCCGTGGCCTTCAGGCGACGCGGCCGGCGTCCAACGCCACGATCGACTCGCTCGACGGCTGAGTGTCCAGGGCGGGGTAGTCGGTGTAACCGGCGGCCCCGCCCACGTACATGAAGTACCGGTCGCGCATCTCGTTCAGGGGCGCCCCGAGCCGCAGCCTGGTCACCAGATCCGGGTTGGCGAGGAA
>NZ_JBHUQX010000432.1:0-7620 GCF_042674225.1 Streptomyces sp. NPDC056948 | reverse complement strand
ACGTACTTCTCGCCCGAGCTCTCCCACTTGCGGCCGGTCGCCTGCAGGGTCGGCATGATCACCTCGGTCCAGGCGGTGACCAGTCCGTGGTCGGCGATCGCCGCCAGCAGCAGCTCGTCCAGAGCGGCGGCGTCGAGACGCAGGGCGGCACGGGCGATCCCTCTGGACTCCTGGCGCACGTCGCCGAGTCGCATGCCGCTCCCGGCCCGGCTGCGACCGCGGGGCAGCGGTCGCGGTCGAGGGAGCGCCGCCGGTGTGTGCGGGGCCGCGTCCGGCGGCGCATCGCCGAGCGCCATGCGCGCGGCCTCGGCAGGGGGCAGCCCGGTCGCCGTCAGGGCGCACATCCGCTCCAGACGGGCCACGTCCGCGGCGGTCCAGCGCCGGTGCCTGCCGCCGGTGTGCGCGTCGGGACCGATGCCGTAGCGGCGGTCCCAGGTACGGACCGTGGTGGGCGCCACGCCGAGGCGTCTCGCCACTTCTCCGGTGGTGAGCCCGCCGTGCCTCAGGTCCTCCTCGTGCCGGCCGTCGCCATCACCTCTGCTCACAGGCCCACTGTACGACGCACAAACGACGCATGTTGCCTGCGTCGTTTGTGCGTCACAACACTGGGACGCGTGCGGACGGCCGCATATCGCGCATGGCAGGAGGAACCAGGCCATGATCATCGACACCCGAGACGAAACCAGGTACGAGGACGAGCTGGCCCATGGATTCCGTGCCGCCGACGAGGACGCCTTCGCCGCGGTCTACAGGCGCTGGGCGCCCATGGTCCACACCATGGCCACCCGGTCGCTCGGCGACACGTACGAGGCCGACGACGTCACCCAGCAGGTGTTCCTCGGCGCCTGGCGTGGTCAGGCCGGCTTCCGCCCGGAGCGGGGCCCGCTGGGCGCCTGGCTCGTGGGCATCACCCGACGCAAGATCATCGACGCGCTGGCCGCCCGGACCAGACGGCTGGCCCTCGCCGACTCGCTCGCCCACGCGGACGACACGCCCGGACGGGACGAGTCGGCGGCGGAGGACGTCCTGGACCGGGTCCTGCTGGTGAACGAGTTGTCCTGTCTGCCGAGGCACCAGCGGCACGTGCTGTGCCTGGCGTTCTACGAGGACCTGACCCAGGCTCAGATCGCGGAACGGACCGGAATGCCCCTCGGCACGGTGAAGAGTCACGCCCGCCGTGGCCTGCAGCGGCTGCGCAGCGCGATCGAGCAGAACCAGGTCCGCTGGACGGGCGTCTAGGCGCGCCGCCGAACCGGCCGACGAAAGGCGCCGCGCGCGCATCCGCTGCGGTCGCCCTGCGCGAAACGACATCGAGACCCCGCAACGTGCGGAGGCGCATTCGAAGGGATCACCCCCATGACTTCCCGGACTTCTCTCGCTGTCGCCGCATCGGCCGCCGCCTGTGCCCTGGCCCTGGGCGCCACCGCGCCCGCCATGGCGGGTACCGCCTCGCAGGACCAGGCCATGGTGTCCGTCTTCCACGGCATTCCCGGGATGACCGTCGATGTCTACGCCAACGGTGACGAACTGCTCGGCGACTTCAAGCCCGGCACGGTGACCGACCCGCAGGCCCTGGACGCCGGGACCTACGACATACAGATCTTCGAAGCGGGCCAGAACCCGGACGCCACACCCGCCCTCGAGAAGGAGATCAAGGTGCCCGAAGGTGGGAACGCCACGATCGCCGCCCACCTCACCGCCGACGGCGAACCGCAGCTCACGGCCTTCACCAACGATGTCTCGCAGGTCGACGACGGCAAGGCCCGCCTCACGGTGCGTCACGTCGCCGCCGCTCCGGCTGTCGACGTCCGCGCGAACGGGCAGCCGCTCTTCACCGGCCTGGAGAACCCCAAGGAGGACACTGCCGAGGTCGAGGCAGGCACCGTGAAGGCCGATGTCGTGCTCGCCGGCACGGACACCGTGGCCATCGGTCCGGCCGACCTGCCCCTCAAGGACGGGACGGCCGATGTCGTCTACGCCTGGGGCAGCGCCGAGGACAAGAACCTGGCGCTGGCGACACAGACACTCAACGCCACGAAGTAGGTTCGGTGGGCCTGCGGTCCAGGAGGTAGCGCAGCCGCACATCGCGACGGTCCGCTCCCCTGGCCGTGCGGTCCGCGACGGCCGTTTCCCAGCAGGCCGCGAGGGCTTCCCGGAAGAAGCTGGAGGCGGACTCGTCGCGTGCGGCGGTCTCCACCAGGACCCGTTCCGGCTCGTGCACGGACTCGCCGGAGCGCTCCGCGGCGTCGGCTCGCGGCCTGGTGCGGTTGGGCAGGCCGGTGGCCGGCGACCGGGCCTGCCGTACCGACCGGGAGACCGCTGACGTGGCGGCCAGGATGATCTCGAGTTGTTCGGCGAAGTGAGGGCCGGGGAGCGGGATTTCGTAGCCGGGGTTGCGGGCGTATCCGGCGGCGACGGCGTTGGTGACATAGGACTTGACCGCGGTGAATGTCTCGGTGTGGTCGCGGGAGGCGGCCGGGGCCAGGCGGCTGAGGATGCGCAGGACCGTGGGAATGCTGGTGTCGACGCCCAGGCCGCTGTCGGCCGGTGCGTCGTCGCCGGCCTGCTTGTGCCACAGGGCGGCCGCCGGCCTGTCGCCGAGCGCGAGGTGATGCAGATAGAGGCAGTAGGAGGCGGCGGGTTCACCGGCCCCGGCGGCGTACTGCCACCAGAAGCGCGCGCCGTCCTGCGCGTCGGCGAGTTGCAGGACGCAGCCCAGGATCCAGGCGCCGCGCGGGGAGGGAAGCTGCTCGGTGACGAAGTCGGCGAGCTGGCGGGGCGTGGAGTGGACGACGACCGCCTCGCACAGGGCCCACAGACTCCGGGCGGCGTTGTCGTCGGCCAGGTCGCCGCCGCCGACGTCCCACAGCGGTGTGCCGTCGGGGGCGAAGGCCGGGTAGGCGGTGTCCTCGTACGGGACGGTGTCGGACGGCACCTGGGGATCGCGCATCAGCAGCGAGCGGGAGAGGAGTTCGTCGATGGCGGTCATGGCGGGGTGCTCACTCCCGGTTGTCATGGCGGTGGTGGGTGCCTTCCAGGGCGCCTCGGGCGTGGTGGTCGATGGACTGGGTGATGGCCGCGGACAGGCCGACGACGTCGGGGACGGCGTCGGGGTGGATGCCACACAGGTAGCGCAGGACGGTGACGTCGAGCTGGTTCTGGGGCAGCCGGGCGACGGCGTCGAAGAAGTCGGCGAGCCGGCCGATGCGGGCGAACCGGGCGGTGAGATCGTCGATCCGGCTCTGGTCGACGGTCTGGAACGCCGCCGGGCGCAGATCGGGATGTCCGGCCGGGTGAAGGTGCGCGCGTAACAGGACGCGGGAGCGCAGCAGCCGCCATGCGTGGCGGGGGACGTTGGGGCCGGCGACGGCGTCGTCCCAGCCCAGCCAGAGGATGTCGCAGGCTTCCGAGACGACCCAGTGGGCGCGCCGGTCGCTCTGCAGGAAGGCGCGGGCGTAGGCGGTGTAGGGGTGGCGCATTGCCTCGGTGAAGCCCTGGTGCGCGAGCGGCGGCCGTTCCGGCGGCAGCGGCTGGACGGCGTGTATGCGGCTCTCGATCCACGCGGGGTCCTTGGCCGCCTCACGTGCCGCCGCGGTCCACAGGCGGCGCAGCGGCCAGACGGGGATGTCCAGGGCCCGGACCACGCTGTAGGTGATCTCCCAGCCGGGGTAGTAGCCCTTGCCGCGCAGCAGTTCGCTGATGCGGGCCTTGGAGTAGCCGGAGCGGCCGACGAGGTCGTCGAGCGTGAGCCCGCTGGCGAAGAGCCTGCTGCGCACCGGCTCCAGCCACGCCCGGTGGGAGGGGCCCACCTGCTCCCCGATCGACTCCGGTTTGCGGCCGCGCCTGCTCGGCGGCTCGCCGTCGGGCTGCTCGTACGCGGAGAACGGGGTCATCGCACCGACTCCTCGGGTCCGGCCGCTATGGCCGTCGAGGCGGCGTCCACCGGGGTGTGGCGCGGGGACTGCGTGGCGTGGAGGGCGGCGACGATCTGCTGTACGAGCAGTCCGAGCGACGGCAGCAGCGCGGCCACGGCCGCGAGGTGCCCCAGCACGGTCATCACCGTGCTCCACGCGAAGACCGCCACCATCACGACGACGGTCAACACCTGCTTACTGGACATCGCACCTTGTCTCTCAACTCGAGGCGTCTGGAAGGCCCTTCCACGGCGGTGCTGAGGCGCTGCGGAAGAGTTGGACGTCAGCATGGTGCGTCGACCGCCGGACACTCAACGTGATCATGGAGTTACGGAACAATGCCGCCGGGCGTCCCGGTGCCCGCAGCGTGCCTCACCGGGCCATGTCGGTCACCCGCGCGTGCAAAACATGGCGGATTGAACGCTTTTGAAGGCGGAAACGTACTTCTCCTTGCGACACCGGGGGCAAGGCGCACCATGGAACGCGGACGCCTCCCCGGGCGTCGGACCTTCCAGTCTGGAAGGACGAGCGGTCCCTTCGTGCTGAAGAACGACCGGAGGGGACCGCACCGCTCCCGCCCAGACCCCGTGCTGGGCGGGAGCCGCTGTCTCACAGGCCTGTTCGGGTGACGCAAGACGCGCGCCTCCATGGATATGCGGACAGAATGCGCGTAGGCAGACGGCTCACCAACCGGCAGGTCAGGAGACAGTCGTGGCAGAGACAGCGAACGGGGATGTCGAGTTCCGCAACGCCATCATGGACGCGTTCCTCAAGTACCCCGAGGCGCAGGGCAGATACGCCCTCGCCAGCCTGGAACTCGAGAACGAGATGGGCATCGACTTCGAGACCCAGGTCGGATACTCCCGGATCGACGGCAACAAGATCATCACCGAGTTCCGGGATCGGGACACGAGCGTCAAGGCCCAGCTCTGCTTGAAGTGGAGCTTCGACTACAGCCGCTGCCTCCATTGGCGAGAGGCACCGGAGTAACCCCGTGATCAGCCCGAGTGCCCCCAGTCCAGGCGGTCGGCCAGCCCCGCGGCGGTGAAGGCGGCCTGGAGTTCGGCGCGACCCTCGGTGAAGTGGGTCCAGCTGTCGTAGTGAACGGGGACGACCCGGCGGGCGCCGAGGATCCGCGTGGCTTCGGCGGCCTGGGCGCTGTCCAGCACGAGGGTGCCACCGTCGAAGAGGCCGGCGAAGCGGGGGGCGCCCGCGAAGAGGACGGCGGTGCCCACCGGGCCGAGGCGCTCGGCGGTCTCCCTGACCGCGTCGAGGGAGGCGTTGTCACCGCTGACGTACACGGTGGGCAGCCCGTCTCCGGTCAGGACGAATCCGACGACCTGCCCGGTGATCGCCTCGGTCTCCTCGCGCGGACCGGGGCCATGGATGGCGGGGACGCCGGTCACGGTGACCGTGCCGCCGCCGGGGCGGTCCAGCTCGACCGACTCCCAGTCGGCCAGCCCCCTTGCCTTGCCTCCGAGGCGCTTGCCGCCACCGGGGGTGGTGAGGGTCAGCGGTATGTCGGCCAGCAGGGCCCGGCCGGAGCGGTCGAGGTTGTCGGCGTGCTCGTCGTGGGACAGCAGGACCACGTCGACGGGGCCGAGCTCGGCGGGGTCGCCGGCGGCTGGGGCGGTCTTGGTCAGGGACGGACCGCCCGGCTCCGGGTAGTCGCCGGGGGCGTCGAAGGTGGGGTCGGTCAGGAACCGCAGGCCGCCGTACTCGAAGAGAGCGGTCGGGCCGCCGAAGACACGGACGGGGAACTGCTCACGGGTCGTCACTGAAGGAGCCACAGAAGAAACACCTCACGGATGGAAACGGCTTATCCATGAGAGACCGTAGCCGCTCCTCACGGATACGGGCAAGCCGTACCATGAGATCCATGAATGCGAACGCCCCCGCCGAACCGGTCGAACTCGCCATACCCCCCGCGCCGGGCGAGGAGCAGTACCCGGCCCTCGCCTTCGCCAACAGCGCCATCGCATCGCCCGGCGGAAAGTTCACCGACCTCCTCGGCACGCCCGCGCAGGCGAATCAGTGGCTGACGGACCGCGGGCTCGCCCCCGTGGACGCGGGCCTCCGGGAGATGTGCACGGCACAACTGCGGTCGATGCGCGAGCAGATCAGGTCGTTGCTCGCCTCCCGCGTCGACGCGCTGCCGGCCCTGCCCGCCGCCCTGGCCGCCGTCAACGACGCCATGACCAGGGTGCCCACCGCCTCACTGCTCCAGTGGGACGAGAAGGACGGCCCCTACCGCGCACCCTCGCACCCCACCACCGAGATCGTCGATCACGCCCTGGCGACGCTCGCCGCCGACGCGGCCGACCTGCTGACCGGGCCCGACGCCGAGCGCCTCACCGCCTGCGGCTCTCCGCCCTGCGGCCGCTACCTGCTGCGGCACGGCCGCCGCCACTGGTGCTCGACGCGCTGCGGCGACCGCGCACGCGCGGCCCGCGCCTACGCACGCCGGACCCGGGCGGGGGCCGGTGCCGACTAGAGCTTGAAGACGAGTTCGGCCTGGTCGCGCTCGGTGGTGTGCAGGTCCCAGTAGAGGGGGGTGATCTGCTCGGGCCGGGCCGCCTCGATACCGGGGATGACGGAGACGCCGATCGACGAGTCGATGCCGATATGAGCGGCCTGGATGCCGGTGCCGGCGTCCGCCAGCTCCTTGTGCAGGTTCATCACCCAGTTGCGCAGCGCCGCCGCGGCGGCGTTGACGTTCGCGACGCGCGGGTCGGGCCAGATGGAGCCGGCACCGGTGGTGTAGAGCAGGGTGCCCGCGCCGGCCTCGCGCATCGCCGGCAGCACGGCCTGCGTGGCGGCGATGGCCCCGTAGAGCTGGAAGTTCATCTCGAACTCCACGTGGGACGGTTCGGTCCCGGTCGGGGCGGTCAGGGCGGTGATTCCGAACGTCCCCACCGGGGAGTACTCCAGGACGTCGATGCCGCCGAACGCGGCGGCGGCGCTCTCGATCGCCCGGGTGAGCCCGGCGCGGTCGAGCACGTCCGCGGGGAACGCGGCGGCGTTGACGCCCTCGGCTTCGAGCTTGCCGACGAGGTCGTCGAGCTTGTCCCGGTTGCGGGAGATCAGGGCGACGTCGAAGCCCTGGGAGCCGAAGGTGCGGGCGATGGCCAGGCCCATCTGGGGGCCGGCTCCGACAATGGCGATGCTGGGCACAGCGAGTCCTTTCGTTGCAGGTCAAAGGCGCTAAATATATGGATAGACCTATCCATTTCTTGATCCGGATAAGCCTTTCCGGTTCACTGCGTCCACCGTACCACCAAAACTGGATAGGGCAATCCGGTTGCTAGGCTCGCCGGTATGATCCGCCGCGCCCAGCACCCCGACGCCCCCGCCGACCAGCCGCTGCGCAGCGACGCCGAGCGGAACCGGGAGCGGATCATCGCAGCCGCTCGCACGGTCTTCGGGCGCGACGGCCTGAACGCGTCCATGGCCTCCGTGGCCCGCGAGGCGGGGGTGGGGATCGCCACGATCTTCCGGCGCTTCCCGACGAAGGAGGCCCTGGTCGCCGCCGTCTTCTCCGACCGTATGGACGCCTACGCCGATGCGGTCGCCGACGCCCTCGACGACCCTGATCCCTGGAACGGCTTCGCCGGGTTCATCGAGACCGTCTGCGCGATGCAGGCCGCCGACCACGGCTTCGCCGACGTCCTGACCATGACCTTCCCCACCGCCAAGGCCCTGGAGG
>NZ_JBHUQX010000431.1:0-7603 GCF_042674225.1 Streptomyces sp. NPDC056948 | reverse complement strand
GATCGCGTGCTCGGAGGGAGCGGATCACGCCCGCCGGGAGTAGCCGCGTTCGGGCCGTCCCGCCGCGCCATAGCGCAAGGTCACCTCCGCGCTGCCGGTGCTGTGGAAGTACTCCAGGTAACGGCGGGCGCTCACACGGGAGATGCCGGTCAGGGCGGCGCACTCGGTCGCGGACAGGGTGGTGTCCGTCGCGCGCAGGGCCCGCTCGACCAGTTCGGCGGTCTCCACGCTCATGCCCTTGGGCAGGGTGAGGGCGGGGGCGGGGACGATCGCGCCGGCCAGGACGCGGTCCACGTCGGCCTGGCCCCGAACGACCGTCGTCAGCAGACGGCCCCGCTGGGCGGCGTAGCGCTCCAGGCGGGGGCGCAGATCCTCGAAGTCGAAGGGTTTGAGGAGGTAGTCGACGACGCCCCGGCGGACGGCGCCGCGTACCGTGCCGGCCTCCTGCGCGGCGCTGATGACCATGACGTCGCAGTCGTGGCCCGCGGTGCGCAGCCGGGGGATGACGTCGAGGCCGAAGAGGTCGGGGAGATACAGGTCGAGGAGGACGAGGTCGGGGCGCATTTCGTCCACCGCCTCGATCGCCTGCCGGCCCGTGTGGGCCACGCCGACGACACGGAACGGCCGGACGCGTTCGACGAACGTGCGGTGGACGCGGGCCACCATGAAGTCGTCGTCGACCACGAGGACGTCGATCGTGCCCGCCTTGTGGGGCGTTCCGGGGGTCACGGGGCCGCTCCTTCCGCCAGTGTGCCGGTGAGCCGGCCGACGGTCATGCGTGCGGTGAACACCGCTCCGTCGGGGGTGTTGGACACCGAGATCTCGCCCCCGTGCCGTTCGCAGACCAGCTTGGTCAGGGCCAGTCCGATGCCGCGCTCGCCCTCGCGCGCGGCCTTGGTGGTGAAGCCGTGGGAGAACACCTCGCGGGCCAGTTCGGGAGCCACGCCGGGACCGGAGTCGCGTACCACGATCTCCACGCTGGAGGCGTCCTGGCGCAGCGCCACCTCGACCCACCGCTGCCCGTCGGGCGCGGCGGCGTCGACGGCGTTGTCGACCAGGTTGCCCACCACGGTCGCCACGTCGGCGGCGTCCTCCGGGGCCAGCCGTTCCAGTGCGGTGTCGTCGGAGATCCGCAGGCTGACCTTCCGTTCGGCCGCGAGGGACGCCTTCGCCGTCAGCAGTGCGGCCACCGCCGTGTCCCGGACGCGGCGGCTGAGGGTGACGTCCAGGGACTGGCGGCGCTGGTTCAACGCGCGGATGTAGCACACGACTTCGTCCTGCTCCCCGATCTGGATCAGCCCGGAGATGGTGTGGAGCTGGTTGGCGAACTCGTGCGCCTGCGCGCGCAGCAGCTCCGAGGAGCTGCGGAAGGACCCGATCTCCCGCTCCAGCCGGGCCAGTTCGGTGCGGTCGCGCAGGGTGGTGACGGAGCCGAGGAGCCGGCCGTCCTTGGTGACGGTCATCCGGTTCATCACCAGGACCCGGCCGCGGCGCACGACGACCTCGTCCCGTCTGTCGGCGGCGGTCACGGTTGCGGCCAGCACGTCGCGCAGCCGTCCGTCGATGCCCAGGCCGTCCAGGCTCTGGCCCACGCAGTCCTCGGGCAGATCGAGCAGGCGGCGGCCCATGTCGTTGACGAGGGTGAGCCGGTGCTGCGGGTCCAGGGCGATCACGCCCTCGGCGATCCCGTAGAGCATCGCCTCCCGGTGCTCGGCGAGCCCGGCGATCTCCCGTGGTTCCAGCCCGAGGGTCTGCCGTTTCACGCGCCGCGCGAGCAGCCAGGAGCCGGCCACGCCGAGCCCGCTGGCGATGCCCAGATAGGCGAGCAGGTACGAGGAGGCGCCGCTGAGCCGCTGCCACACCGTCGGATCGGCCTCGCCGATCATCACCGTGCCGAGGATCCGGCCGAGGTTCGCCTCGGCCGCCCCGAGCACGGGTACCTGGGCGGCAAGCTGGCGGTTGCCGTCCAGTGTGAGCTGTCCCGACCAGCCCCGCTCCCGGGTGGTGTCCGGCCCGAGCGGCAGCCGCTCGCCGACGACCGTGGGGTTCGTGGAACTGACGATCCGGCCTGCGGCGTCGGCCACCGTCACCGAGGTCACCCCGGACTGCGCCTGGGTGGAGTGCACCAGCGGGGCGAGCGTCTCCCCCGGTGCGGGACGCACCAGTTGGCTGCGCACCAGGGGGTTGGCGGCGAGCTGTTCGGCCAGCGCGCTCACCCGGCGTCCCTCGACGCGGGTGAAGGTGGCCTGCGACTGGGCGAGGGAGACCGCGGCGACCGCCAGCAGCACCACCACGACGATGGCGAGCTGGAGCACCAGCATCTCGCCCGCGAGCGAATGGCGACGAAAGGTGGCGACCACAACGAACTCAATCTTCTATGCCGACACAAGCGGGGCGGCTCAGGTGCCGAGTCGGACAATCATGACGCCCACCAGTGGAAATCGAAAGGGAGGTGTCATGAGAGGCCCGGCGCGCGCCTTTCTCGGCACCTTCGCCGTCCTGGCGCTGCTGGTGGTCTGCGCGTGCGGAGCGTGGCCGGGCGGCGGCAACGCCGCGAACCTGCGGCTCATGGTGCCCAACACACCCGGTGGCGGCTACGACACCACGGCCCGTACCGCGGTCCGGGTGCTGGAGGAGACGGGGATCGCGTCGGGCGTGCAGGTGTTCAACCTGCCGGGTGCCGGCGGCACGGTGGGTCTGCAGCGCGTCGTCGACGAGAAGGGCAACGGCGAACTCGCGCTGCAGATGGGCCTCGGAGTGGTGGGCGCGTCACACGCGGCCCACGCGAAGGTGTCCGTCACCGACACCACCCCGATCGCCCGCCTGATCGAGGAGGCCGGCGCGGTCGTCGTCCGGGAGGACTCGCCGTACCGCACGATCGGCGCGCTGGTGGACGCCTGGCGCGAGGACCCCGGGCGGCTCAGGGTGGGCGGCGGCTCCTCCGCCGGCGGCCCCGACCATCTGCTGCCGATGGAGCTGGCCCGGGCGGTCGGCATCGACCCGCGGAAGGTCGCGTACGTCCCGTACGACGGCGGCGGCGATCTGCTGCCCGCGCTGCTCGACGGCAGGGTCGACGTCGCCACCAGTGGGTTCGGCGAGTTCCTGGACCAGATACGCGGCGGCCGGCTGCGGGTCCTCGCCGTCACCGGCGAGCGGCCGGTCGGTGTCCTGCCCGGTGTCCCGACCCTGAGGTCCTCCGGGATCGACCTGGTCTTCAACAACTGGCGGGGCATCGTGGCCCCGCCCGGCATCAGCGACACCGAGCGGCGGCGCTGGGTGGACGCCCTGACCGATCTGCACGGTTCCCGCCGGTGGCGGGCCGAGCTCCGCCGGCACGGCTGGACCGACGTGTTCGCCACCGGCCGTGCCTTCGAGACCTTCCTGGCCCGGCAGGACGCACGGGTCGCAGGACTCGTGCGCCGTCTCGTACCGGAGTGACGTCAGGAGGGGTTCGCGGAGGGGCCGATGCCCTGCAACTCCTGGACTGTGCCGCCGAGTTTCGCGCGGAGGGGCTCGTACATGCCGGGCTTGGCGCTGACCACCCAGCGCATGCCGACGAGGTACGTGCCCCCGTACACACGGGCCGACTCCAGCCAGGTCTCCTTGAGCTTCTCCTCGGGGAAGGTGGTGATGAGGAAGTCGCCCTTCTTCGTGTGGCAGACGCCCTCGCGCAGCTCGTCCGCCTCGGTGCGGATCTTCGCCTTGCAGCCGGCCAGCCCGGCGATGACCTCCACCTTCGCCGGCGCGACGACACCGGCGGCGGGAGCGGCCGCCTCGCTGGGCGTCGCCGCCTTGCCGCTGCCGGCCGGCTTCTTGCCGTCGCCTCCGCCGCAGGCGGTGACCAGGGGAAGCACGACCAGGGCGCCCACCGCCGCGGCGGTGCGCAGCCGGTGGGCGCGGGACGGGGTCCGGCGGTTGGATGGTGCGTGCGGTTGCTGCTGGGACACGTCGCCTCTCCGGATGGGCGCTGTTCTGCCCTGGTGGGCAGGCGGGAGTACTCGCAAGAGGTACGGATGCGCGCCCGGAGCCGTTCACACGCTTTCGACGGCCGTGCGCTCCGTCTCGCTGAACTGGGTGCGGTACAGCTCCGCGTACCGTGCGCCCGCCGCCAGCAGTTCCTCGTGCGTGCCGCGTTCCACGATCCGCCCGGCCTCGACGACCAGGATCTGGTCCGCCGACCGGACCGTGGACAGCCGGTGGGCGATCACGACCGCGGTCCTGCCTTCGAGGGCTTCGGTGAGTGCCTCCTGGACGGCGGCCTCGGAGGTGTTGTCGAGGTGGGCGGTGGCCTCGTCGAGGATGACGACACGCTGCCGGGCCAGCAGCAGCCGGGCGATGGTCATGCGCTGGCGTTCGCCGCCGGAGAGGCGGTAGCCGCGTTCGCCGACCACGGTGTCGAGGCCGTCGGGCAGGGACCGTACGAGGTCGTCGAGGCGGGCCCGGCGCAGGGCGTCCCACACCTCCTCCTCCGCCGCCGCGGGGCGGGCCAGCAGGAGGTTGGCGCGGACGGTGTCGTGGAAGAGGTGCCCGTCCTGGGTGACCATGCCGAGGGTCTCCCGCAGGGCCCGGGCGCTCAGGTCGCGGACGTCGACGCCGCCGACGCGTACGGCGCCCTCGTCGGCGTCGTACAGGCGGGGCAGCAGTTGCGCGACGGTCGACTTGCCGGCGCCGGAGGAGCCGACGAGCGCCACGGTCTGCCCCGGTTCGGCGCGGAAGGAGATGCCGTGCAGGACCTCGTCGCCGCCCCGTCGGTCCAGGGTCGCGACCTCCTCCAGGGAGGCCAGGGAGACCTTGTCGGCGGCGGGGTAGCCGAAACGAACCTTGTCGAACTCGACCGCCACGGGCCCGTCGGGCACCTCGCGCGCGTCCGGCTTCTCCTCGATGAGCGGCCGGAGGTCCAGCACTTCGAAGACCCGCTCGAAGCTGACCAGTGCGCTCATCACCTCGACCCGGGCGCCGGCCAGCGCGGTCAGGGGCGCGTACAGCCGGGTCAGGAGCAGCGCCAGTGAGACGACCGCGCCCGGTTCCAGGGCGCCGCGCAGGGCGAACCAGCCGCCGAGGCCGTAGACCAGAGCCAGGGCGAGGGCGGAGACCAGGGTGAGGGCGGTGATGAAGGCGGCCTGGGCCGTGGCCGTCCGGACGCCGATGTCCGCGACGCGGTGGGCGCGTTCGGCGAACTCCCGCGATTCCTCCTCGGGCCTGCCGAAGAGCTTGACCAGGGTGGCGCCGGGTGCGGAGAAGCGCTCGGTCATACGGGTGCCCATCGCCGCGTTCAGCGTCGCCGCCTCCCGCTGCATCCGGGCCATACGGCTGCCCATGCGCCGGGCCGGGAGCACGAACACCGGCAGCAGCACCAGCGCCAGCAGGGTGATCTGCCAGGACAGGGTCAGCATCACGGCGAGGGTGAGCACGAGCGTGACGAGGTTGCTGACCACGCCCGACAGGGTGTTGCTGAAGGCGCGCTGGGCGCCGATGACGTCGTTGTTGAGCCGGGAGACGAGGGCGCCCGTACGAGTGCGTGTGAAGAACGCCACCGGCATCCGCTGCACATGGTCGAAGACGGCGGTCCGCAGATCGAGGATGAGGTGCTCGCCGAGCGTCGCCGACAGCCTCCGGCCGAGGATGCCGAGCGCCGCCTCCGCCACCGCGATCAGCGCGATGAGCAGGGCCAGGCGTACGACGGTGCCCTCGTCACCGGCCGAGACGATCACGTCCACGACGCTCCCGGCCAGGACGGGGGTCGCCACGGCGAGCAGGGCGGTCCCCACGCCGAGCAGGACGAAGAGGGCGATGCGGCGCCGGTGCGGGCGGGCGAACGCGCCGATGCGGCGCAGGGTCGCCAGGGCGAAGGGGCGGCGTTCCTGCTCGGCGTTCATGACGCTGTGCAGCTGTGTCCACGCTGTGGTCTCCATGCTCATGGCACGAAACGTAGAACCTCAAGCTTTCTTGATGTCAAGGCGGTCGCGCATCTACCCCGACATCCCGCACAATCAGCCCGATCCCCCTCTTCCCGTCCCCCGCCCGCTCCCCGCGCGAAGGCCCCGATGACGCTCTCCTCCCAGCCGCTCCCCGCACGTAAGCCGCAGTCCCCGCTTCCGCAACCCGCCGTTGGCACGGCATGGGAAGCCTCTGCGGATGTGACAGCGGTACAACTCCCCGAAATCCGCCCGGGACGACTCCCCCGTCGCGTCCCGGTCCGCCGCCTGCGTCAGATCCTGTGTCTGCTTCCGCTCCTGCTCGTCACCGTGGTCGCGGTGCGGCACCGGTCGGTGCTGGCCGAGGGCTTCGCGCACCTGGGCACCGCCGAGTGGCCATGGCTGCTGGCCGCGGTCGGCGCGACCTGTCTGACCTGGGTCGCCGCCGCCTGTACCCGGCAGGGCGCGGTGGTCGAAGCGCTGCCCAAACGGCGGCTTCTCGCGACCCAGTTCGCGGCGGGCGCGGCCAACCACCTGCTGCCGACCGGGCTCGGCGCGAGCGCGGTCAATCTGCGGTTCATGACGGTGTGCGGGCTGCCGCTCGCCCGCTCCTCGGCCGCCCTCGCGCTGTACCTGCTGGCGGAGAGCATCGGCCGGGTGGCCCTGCTGGGCGTCCTGTTCCTCGCGTTCCCCGACGCGCTGCGGCTGAGCACCCTGGTTCCGGAGACGGCGTTCGGCCCGCTGCTGGCCGGTGCCGGCGTGGTGCTCGTGGTCGCGGCGGCCGTGGTCGCCCTCGTCCGGCGGGTGCGCTCGGCCCTGGTCTCCTTCCTGCGTACGGCACTCGGCGAGGCGCGCTCGGTGCACACCCGCCCGGCCCGGGCCATGGCCCTGTGGGGCGGATCCTTCGCCTTCCCGGCGCTGCAGGCCTCCGTGCTGGTGCTGGTGGGGCAGTCGCTCGGGCTTGACGTGCCGCCCGCGCACATGGCGGTGGCCTACCTGGCGGCGACGGTCGCCGTCGCCCTGGTGCCCACCCCGGGCGGGATCGGCTCGGTGGAGGCGGCGCTGGTCGTGGCGCTGGTGGCGGCGGGCGGCCCGGCCGCGGTGGCCACGGCCGTGGTCCTGGCCTTCCGGGTCATCACCGTCTGGCTGCCGCTGCTGCCGGGCGCGGTGACGCTGGGCGCATTGGTGCGGCTGAAGGTGATCTGACCCGGGTAGCGTGCCGACTCCGTCACGCAGAAGGGACTTCACCATGCCGGTGCGGATCGAGCGTCAGGGACATGTGACCACGGTCGTCCTCTCCCGTCCGGAGGCACGCAACGCCGTGGACGGCCCGACCGCCGCCGAACTCACCGCCGCCTTCCGGGAGTTCGAGGCGGACGAGGAGGCCAGGGTGGCGGTGCTGTGGGGCGAGGGGGTTTCTGATGGATCTCCGTGGAAGAAGGAGCGGCGTTCGGTGCGCGCTCTCGGCGTGCCGGACGGAAGGCCTCGCAGCGGAGCTACTAGGCATTTTGTCCGGTGCGGCGAGAGCGCGTGCCGGGCTTCGTGACGCCGCGGAGGTCCATCAGAAGCCCCCTAGGGGCGGGACCTTCTGCGCGGGCGCCGACCTCAAGGCGCTGGGCACCGACCGCGGCAACCGGGCCGAGCCGGACGGCGACGGCCCCATGGGGCCGACCCGGATGCGGCTGTCC
>NZ_JBHUQX010000430.1:0-7682 GCF_042674225.1 Streptomyces sp. NPDC056948 | reverse complement strand
GGTCTCGGACGTGGCGTACCGGCGCAGCAGCGCGGCGTGTTCGTTGCGGAGCCCGGCCAGTTCCGTGCGCTTGGCGCGCAGCCGCTGCTCGAGCTTCACCCGCAGCTCACGGGACTCCTCGAGGTCGCCCTCCAGTTCGGCGACGCGCTCCTCGAAGCGCCACTCGTCGCTCGCGCGCCCGCGCGTGAGGTCGGCGACGCGTTTGCCCGCCTGGCTGTCCCAGCGGCGCAGCACGACCGCGCCCACGACTGCCGTCGCCGCCGCGGCGGCGGCCAGACCGCGGAGCGCCATCGGCTCCGTGAACACCCAGGGCCCCAGGGCGCAGACGAGGGAGACGCCTGCGATCGCCGACGGGGGGAGCAGCCTGTGCAGGGGCGGGGAATGGCGGTGACGTCCACGTGGCATGGCCAGAAACTTACCGCGCGTAGGCGAATCATGGTGAGCCACCCCGCAAAACAAAGCCATACCGAAGTGTTCACACCGCATCAGAACTCGGCAAGGAGCGGAATCTGCTCTTCAATCAATTCTCAAGATCATTCGCAACGGTCCCCGAACGGCCGCCCAGCCGCCCGCTGATCCACTCCAGCGTCGCCGGAATCTCGCGCCGCCAGGTGTTGAAGTTGTGCCCGCCGCTTTCGAGGACGATCGACGAGATCCGCGTCCGCCCGGTGTTCTTCACCCGCTCGATGAACCGCAGCGTGTCCTTGTAGTTGGACTCGCCCATCTTGCTGCTGGTGACCAGCAGCGAAGTATCGGGAGCGGGCCTGTGCTTCAGGTACCACCACAGGTCGGCACGATTCCGCAGCCCCTTGTCGCCCTGGAAGAGATCACCCGTCGTGGCGTCGATCGGCGCCTTGTAGTACGCGGAGAGACCGGCCCCCGCGGCGTACACATCGGGATGGTGCATGGCGATCTTCAACGCGCAGTAGCCGCCCGTGGAGTTGCCGATGATGCCCAGCCGGCCCGGCTTTTCGACCACCCGGAACTGCGAACGCAACGCGTCGGGCAGATCCCTGGCGAAGAACGACTCGGTCTGCGGTCCGCCCGGGACGTCCACGCACTCCGTGTCCCGGGGCGGCGCCACCGTCGGCCGCAGCATCACGAGGATCGTCGGCCGCATCCGGCCCGCCCGGGCCAGTTCCAGGGCCGTACGCGGGTAGTGGAGCTTCTCCACCAGCGCCGACGCCGTGCCCGGGTAACCGGTCAGCACCACGGCCGCGGGGAACGAACGGGTGCGGTACCGCGGCTGGAAGTACTCCGGCGGCAGATAGACGTACGCGGGGGTGGCGATGCGGGTCGTCCGGCCCACGATGCCGACCTCCTGGATCCGGCCGCCGACCTGGGGCTGCGCGCCGCCCGCCCCCGGCACGCGCCGCGTGGCGACCACCTCCAGCGGGCCGTCGCCCCGCGCGTGGTCGACCACCACGCCCTGGTCCTTCTCCTGACCGAACAGGTCCGCCCAGCTCGCGTAGAACCCGAAGGCCTGGTTGGCGGCGAGGCCCACCGCGGCGAACAGTGCCAACTGGGTGGCCAGCAGCAGGCCGACGCGCCCGCCCACCGCCCGCCAGCCGCGCCGGGCCAGCCGTGGCCACAGCCAGACCGTGCCGGCGAACAGCAGCACGGCCGACAGCACCGCCAACAGCAGCACCTTGTTGCTCGTGAGACCCATGGGTTGGTTACCTGTCCGCGCTCTCCGTCCGGCCGCCCCCGCGACCACACCTTCGCGAGGGCTTGTCCCGGACTTTCCTTGGCCTTTGAAACGGCTTTGACGTGAGGAGTGAACCTCTCCCCTCGAGACACCGTCCTAGAGGGCGCAATGTCGCCGGATGCCCGAATCGGCACCGGATCCAAGGTCTCTCGCGGAACTATGGGATGCGATGTCTGTCAGGACAGATGAGGAAATGTCGGTCGAGGTTCCGAGTCGCAGAAGCGACGCGGCTCCCACGGGCCCGGTGAACGGGGTGCGCCGGCTGCTGCGCGGACCGCGCCCCGAGGCCGTCCCCGTCCTGGTCGGCAGAGCATGCGCCCTCGTGGGTGTCCTGGACATCGCCGCGGGCGTGTTCCCGCGCTTCCGCCACAGCCGCATGCACGCCATCGCCGAGGTACTGCCCGGCGCCCTCGGCCCGTTCGCGGCCGCCCTGTCGCTCAGCACCGGCGTGCTGTTGCTGCTGCTCGCCCACGGCCTCAAGCGCGGCAAGCGCCGGGCCTGGCGCGCGGCCGTCGCCCTGCTGCCCGCCGGTGCCGTCGCGCAGTTCACGTACCGGCACTCGCTCGTGGGCGTGCTGATCTCCCTGGCACTGCTGGCACCGCTGCTGCGCCACCGCGACCAGTTCGACGCCCTGCCCGACCCGCGCAGCCGCTGGCGGGCGCTCGCCAACTTCGTGCTCATGAGCGCCGGTTCGCTGATGCTCGGCCTGCTCATCGTCAGCGTCCACTCCGAGCGCGTCATCGGCGACCCGAGCCTGGCCGACCGCATCACCCACGTCCTCTACGGCCTGTTCGGCTTCGAGGGCCCCGTCGACTACCAGGGCAACACCTCCTGGACGGTGGCCTTCTCGCTCGGCGCCCTCGGCCTGCTCACCGCCGTCACCACCATCTACCTGGCCTTCCGCCCCGAACACCCCGCCGCCCGGCTCACCGAGGAGGACGAGGTACGGCTGCGCGCCCTGCTGGAGCGGCACGGCCACCGCGACTCCCTCGGCCACTTCGCGCTCCGCCGCGACAAGGCCGTCGTCTTCTCCCCCAGCGGCAAGGCGGCCGTGACCTACCGCGTGGTCTCCGGCGTGATGCTCGCCAGCGGCGACCCGATCGGCGACGTCGAGGCCTGGCCCGGCGCCATCGAACAGTTCATGGACGAGGCCAAGGCCCACTCCTGGACCCCCGCCGTCATGGGCTGCTCCGAGACCGGCGGCGAGGTGTGGACCCGCGAGACCGGGCTCGACGCCCTCGAACTGGGTGACGAGGCGGTGGTGGACGTCAAGGATTTCTCCCTCGCCGGCCGCGCGATGCGCAACGTGCGCCAGATGGTCAAGCGCATCGAGCGCGCCGGTTACGAAACCCGGGTACGACGTGTCCGTGACCTCGGCGATGCCGAGCAGGAGCGCATCCGCCGCGCCGCCGAGGACTGGCGCGGCACCGACACCGAGCGCGGCTTCTCCATGGCCCTGGGCCGGATCGGCGACCCCGCCGACGGCGACTGCCTCATCGCCACCGCCCACAAACAGGACGAGCACCCCGGCCCCTACGGCGACCTCAAGGCGATCCTGCACTTCGTGCCCTGGGGCACCGACGGCGCCTCCCTGGACCTGATGCGCCGCGACCGCTCCGCCGACCCCGGAATGAACGAACTGCTCATCGTGGCCGCCCTCCAGGCCGCCCCCAGGTTCGGCATCGAGCGCGTCTCCCTCAACTTCGCCATGTTCCGCGCGGCACTGGCACGCGGCGAGAAGATCGGCGCCGGCCCGGTCCTGCGCGCCTGGCGCGGACTGCTGGTCTTCCTCTCCCGCTGGTTCCAGATCGAGTCCCTGTACAAGTTCAACGCCAAGTTCCGGCCGCGCTGGGAGCCCCGCTTCGTCGTCTACCGCGCCTCCGCCGACCTGCCCCGCATCGGATTCGCCGCCATGCAGGCCGAGGGCTTCGTCAACCTCGCCCTGCCCCTGCCGCGCTTCCTCCGCCACCGCCGACCGGCCGGCCGCCGCCCCTGCCCCCACGGCACGACGACGGAACGCAACGTCCGGGCGGCGTGACCGAGCCACCCGCACGGGGCCGTCACTTGGGCCGCAGGGCCTGACGGCCCCTGCCTGGGCCTACGCTGAACATATGAGCAACCAGAGCGGACGCGGGCGCGTGGCGGGCCTACCGGAATGGGACCGCTGCGCGGTCATGGGAGTCGTGAACGTCACCCCCGACTCCTTCTCCGACGGCGGCCGCTTCTTCGACACCACGACCGCCGTCAAACACGGCCTCGACCTGGTCACCGAGGGCGCGGACCTGGTCGACGTCGGCGGCGAGTCGACCCGCCCCGGCGCCGCCCGGGTGGACGAGGCCGAGGAACTCCGCCGCGTCATCCCCGTCGTCCGCGGCCTGGCCTCCGAAGGCGTCACCGTCTCCGTCGACACCATGCGCGCCTCCGTCGCCGAACGGGCCCTCGCGGCCGGCGCCGCGCTCGTCAACGACGTCAGCGGCGGCCTCGCCGACCCCCGCATGATCCCGGCCGTCGCCGACGCCGGCGCGCCCTTCGTCGTCATGCACTGGCGCGGCTTCCTCCAGGGCGGCAACGTCAAGGGCGAGTACGCCGACGTCGTCCGCGAGGTCGTGGACGAGCTCCACACGCGCGTGGAGGCCGTCCTGGCCGGCGGCATCGCCCCCGACCGCATCGTCGTCGACCCCGGGCTCGGCTTCTCCAAGGACGCCGAGCACGACCTCGCGCTCCTCGCGGGCCTCGACCGGGTCCTGCGCCTCGGCCACCCGCTGCTCGTCGCCGCCTCCCGCAAGCGCTTCCTCGGCCGGGTCCTCGCCGGCCCCGACGGCCCGCCCCCGCCCGCACGCGAGCGCGACGCGGCCACCGCCGCCGTCTCCGCGCTCGCGGCGCACGCCGGCGCCTGGGCCGTACGCGTGCACGAGGTACGCGCCACGGCCGACGCGGTACGGGTCGCCCACGCCATAGAAGGGGCGCGTTCGACGGGCACCGGCGCAGAAGGAGCCCGGTGAGCGCCCCGCACACCGACGTCGAACAGGTCGAGGCCGCCAACACCGCCTTCTACGAGGCACTGGAACGGGGCGACTTCGAGGAACTGGCGTCGCTCTGGCTGACCCCCTCCGACCTGGGCGTCGACGAGTCCTACCACGACCCGGCCGACACCGGCGTGGTCTCCTGCGTGCACCCCGGCTGGCCCGTGCTCACCGGCCGCGGCGAGGTCCTCCGGTCGTACGCGCTGATCATGGCGAACACCGACTACATCCAGTTCTTCCTGACCGATGTGCACGTCTCGGTCACCGGCGACACCGCCCTGGTGAACTGCACGGAGAACATCCTCAGCGGCGGCCCCGCCCCCGAGGGCGACGAGGAGCTCGGCCCGCTCGTCGGCCAGCTCGTGGTCGCCACCAACGTGTTCCGGCGCACGCCCCAGGGGTGGAAACTCTGGTCGCACCACGCTTCCCCCGTTCTGGCCGAAACCGACGAGGACGAGGGCGAGGAGACCCCCTCCTGAGTGGGTAGGCGCCTCACAAGGGCCGGCCGCGGGACGACGACGTGGTTGGAATCACGGACCCCCGGGTATGGGCGGCTACCAACCCATGAGCCGCCGGGTTCGCCAGGGGAAACGCTGGATGAATCCTGCCCGGCCCGGCCCGGGCGCCCACCCCCGTGGCCCGGCCCCGTCCGGGCTCGCAGGTAGATTCGACTGAGGCCGGTGTGCCGCCCGCACACGGCACGGACCGGCCGTGACCGACGATTGCAGGAGTGATTCGCGTGGATCGTGTCGCGCTGCGCGGCCTGAAGGCCCGTGGGCACCACGGTGTGTTCCCCGAGGAACGCAGGGAGGGCCAGACCTTCGTCGTGGACCTCGTCCTCGGCCTGGACACCCGACCGGCCGCGGCCGACGACGACCTGGCGAAGACCGTGCACTACGGCATCGTGGCCGAGGAGGTCGTGGCCGTCGTCGAGGGCGAGCCCGTCAACCTCATCGAGACGCTCGCCGAGCGCATAGCCCAGGTATGTCTGAAGCACGAGGGGGTCGAGGAGGTCGAGGTACGCGTCCACAAGCCGGACGCCCCGATCACGGTCCCCTTCGACGACGTGACCGTCACCATCACCCGGAGCCGAGTATGACTGCACCGTTCATCAAGGGTCCCAGCGACCCGACCGTACAGCCGGTACCCGCCTCCGTCGTCGACAAGGTCGACGCCGCCGACACCACCCTCAGCAATCCGAAATGGGCCGTGGTCGCCCTCGGCTCCAACCTCGGCAACCGCCTGGAGACCCTCCAGGGAGCCGTCGACGCCCTCGAGGACACCCCCGGCCTCCGCATCAAGGGCGTCTCCCCGGTCTACGAGACCGAGCCCTGGGGTGTGGAGCCCGGCAGCCAGCCCGCCTACTTCAACGCGGTCGTCGTCCTGAAGACCACCCTCCCGCCCTCCTCGCTCCTGGAGCGCGCGCACGCGGTCGAGGAGGCCTTCCACCGCGTCCGGGACGAGCACTGGGGCGCCCGCACCCTGGACGTCGACATCGTGTCGTACGCCGACGTCGTCTCCGACGACCCGCAGCTCACCCTCCCCCATCCCCGCGCCCACGAGCGCGCCTTCGTCCTGGCTCCCTGGCACGACCTGGACCCCGAGGCACAGCTACCGGGCCGCGGCGCGGTCGCCGGTCTGCTGGACGCCGTCACCCTGGACGGCGTGGCGCCCCGCAAGGACCTGGAACTCCGGCTGCCCGAGTAGCCGTTAAGGTCAAGACGGCCGCGGAACGGGGCCACCGCCGGGGGAACGAAGGGACACCGTGAGAGAGCTGCGCATCAGGGTGCTGGTCAGCGTTTTCGTCGTGGCCGGAGTGCTGTCCTGGGCCGGGGCCCGCCTGTGGAACTCGGTCGGCACTCTCCCGAGCGTCCCCCTGGCCGCCCCCATCGTCCTCGCTCTGATCGCCGTGGTCCTCCTGGCCACGGCGCTCTCGCTCCGCGCCCGCCTGAAGGCCCAGCGCGAGCGGCAGCCCGACGCCAAGGGCGTCGACCCCATGATGGCGGCCCGCGCGGTCGTTTTCGGCCATGCCAGCGCCCTGGTCGCCGCGCTCGTCTCCGGCATGTACGGCGGCACCGGCGTCTTCCTGCTGGAGTCCCTCGACATCCCCGCCCGCCGCGACCAGGCCATCTACGCCGGCTTCTCCGTCGTCGCGGGCATCGGCGTCATAGCGGCGGCCATCTTCCTGGAACGCGTCTGCAAACTCCCGGAAGACGACGAGAACGACAGCACGGGGGCAGCCCCGACGACGTGACGCTGGGCGTCAGCGCGCCATGATGAGGCTCATCGCCTCGTTCCGCGTCGCCGCGTCCCGCAGCTGCCCCCGCACGGCCGACGTCAGCGTCTTCGCGCCGGGCTTGCGGATCCCGCGCATCGACATGCACATGTGCTCGCACTCCACGACCACGATGACCCCGCGCGGCTCCAGAATCTCCATCAGGGAGTCCGCGATCTGCGTGGTGAGTCGTTCCTGCACCTGCGGGCGCCGGGCGTAGACGTCCACGAGCCTGGCCAGCTTGGACAGCCCGGTGATCTTGCCGCTGGTGGCCGGGATGTACCCGACATGGGCGACGCCCCGGAACGGCACGAGATGGTGTTCACAGGTGCTGTACACCTCGATGTCCTTCACGAGCACCATCTCGTCGTGCCCGATGTCGAACGTCGTCGTCAGAACATCCTCGGGCTTCTGCCACAGCCCGCCGAATATCTCCTTGTACGCCCGCGCGACCCGCGCCGGTGTCTCCCGGAGCCCCTCGCGGTCGGGGTCCTCGCCGACCGCGATCAGCAGTTCCCGAACGGCGTTCTCGGCTCTCTTCTCGTCGAATTCGCCGAGCTGGCCCTCGCCGGCCAGCGTCACGGGGTCGGTCATCTGGGTGCCTCGTTCCTGTGTCCTTCAGCGGGCGGCCTGCGGAAATGGCGAAAAGCCGCGCCCCCCAGGCTAAAACCTGGGG
>NZ_JBHUQX010000429.1:0-7736 GCF_042674225.1 Streptomyces sp. NPDC056948 | reverse complement strand
ACGTAGGGCAGGTCAGGACAGCCACTTCTTCCACGTGGACTTGTGGCTGTCCACCCACTTCTTCGCCGCCTCCTCCGGGGTCAGCTTCTTGTCGGCGATCAACAGGGAGACCTCGTTCTGGTCCTCGGTCGTCCACTTGAACTTCTTCAGGAACGCCGCAGCCTTGCCGCCGTTCTTGGCGAAGTCCGCGTTGAGGTACTTCTGCAGCGGCGTGTGCGGGTAGGCGCAGGCGACCTTCTCCAGGTCGGCGTCGCAGCCCTCCTTGTACGCCGGCAGCTTCACCTCGGTCATCGGGACCTTCCTGAACAGCCACTGCGGGGAGTACCAGTAGGTGAGGAAGGGCTTCTTCTCCTTGGCGAACTGCCTCATCTGGGTGATCTGCGCCGCCTCGGAGCCGGCGAACACCACCTGGTAGTCCAGCTTCAGGTTCTTCACCAGCGCCTTGTCGTTGGTGACATAGGACGGCGAACCGTCCATGAGCTGGCCCTTGCTGCCGCTCTCCGGGGTGCGGAACTGATCGGCGTACTTGTTGAGGTTCTTCCAGTTCGTGATGTCCGGGTGCTTCTTGGCGAAGTACGTCGGGACGAACCAGCCGATGTGCCCGGTGACGCCGAGTCCGCCGCCCGGCACGATCGTCTTCTTGTCCTTGACGTACCGCTGCTCCTGCTCGGGGTGGCCCCAGTCCTCCAGGAGCGCGTCGACGCGGCCCTGGCTGAGGGCGTCCCAGGCGGGCACCTCGTCGACCTGGACGGTGTCGACGCGGTAGCCCAGCTCGTTCTCCAGGAGGTACTGGGCGACGGCCACGTTGGCCTGCGCGCCCACCCAGGACTGCACGGACAGGGTCACGGACTTGGCGCCCTGCGCGTTGGCGAAGGGCGAGGACTGCTTGGTCATGTCGGCGGCGCCGCAGCCGGTGAGCAGCGCCAAAGAGCTCACGGCGGCGATCACCGCAGTCGTACGGACTCGCATGTCACGCTCCCTTCTTCGCGCGCCGCTCGGTGGGCTGGGTCACCCGGTCGAGCATCAGGCCGAGGCAGACGATCGCCGCGCCGGCCACCAGACCGGTCGCCAGGTCGCCCTGGGCGAGGCCGAAGACCACGTCGTAGCCGAGCGCGCCACCGCCGACCAGGCCGCCGATGACGACGACGGCGAGGACCAGGACGAGGCCCTGGTTGACGGCGAGCAGCAGCGCCGGGCGGGCCAGCGGGAGCTGGACCTGCCGCAGTTGCTGCCAGCTCGTCGCGCCGAGCGAGCCGGAGGCCTCCAGCGCGGCCGGGTCGACCTGGCGCAGGCCCTGGGTGGTGATACGGACGACGGCCGGCAGCGCGTACACGATCGCGGCCGCGACGGCCGGGGCGCGGCCGACGCCGAACAGGGCGACGACCGGGATCAGGTACACGAACTGCGGCATCGTCTGGAACACGTCCAGGACGGGACGCAGCAGCCGCTCCAGACGGTCGCTGCGGGCCGCCGCGATGCCGGTGGCGAAGCCGACGACGAGGGTGACGGCGACGGCCGCGAGGACCTGCGACAGGGTGTCGAGGGAGGGCTTCCAGACGCCGAGCGCGCCGATCGCGGCCATGGCGAGGACGGCGGTGAGCGCGGTGCGCCAGGTGCCGATCACCCAGGCCAGGGCGGCCACGATCAGCAGGACCGACCACCAGGGCAGCCCCTGCAGGCCGTCGCGCATCGGGTCGAGCACCCAGGTGGTGAAGTGGCCCGCCCAGTCGGCGGTGCCGCCGACCACGGGGACGCCGGAGTAGAGGTGCGCGGTCATCCAGTCGACCGCGCGGTTGACAGGCTCGGCGATGCCGACGACCCAGGCCTCGGGCCAGTCGAGCCGGCCCGCGAGACGCCCGGCGACCGCCACGGCGGCGAAGGCGACCAGGGCGTACAGCCGGCCGAGCCCGCGCCGGGGCTCCGGTTCGGCGCCGAGCCGCTCCCCCGCCGCGCCCGTGACACGGTCCAGGACGACGGCCAGCAGCACGATCGGGATACCGGCGGCGAGCGCGGCACCGACGTCGACCGAGGCCAGCGCCTGGTAGACGCGGTCACCGAGACCGCCCGCGCCGATGACGGCCGCGATGACGGCCATCGACAGCGCCATCATGATCGTCTGGTTGAGGCCGAGCAGGAGTTCCTTGCGGGCCAGCGGGATACGGGCCGTCAGCAGCCGCTGGCGTGCGGTGGAGCCGAGCGACTCGACCGCCTCCAGCACCTCCTTGTCGGCGCCGCGCAGACCGAGCGAGGTCAGACGGGCCATGGGCGGGGCGGCGTAGATGACGGTGGCCAGGACGGCCGCCGGGACGCCGATGCCGAAGACCAGCACGACCGGCAGCAGATAGGCGAAGGCCGGGAGCACCTGCATGGTGTCCAGGACCGGGCGCAGGAGGCGGTCCATCCGGTCGGACAGCCCGGCGGCGAGCCCGAGCAGCACGCCCACCGCGACCGACGCGAGGACCGCGACGACCATCAGGGCGAGCGTCTGCATGGTCGGCACCCACATGCCGAGCAGGCCGCAGGCCAGGAACGCGACGCCCGTGCCGAGCGCGAGCCGGATGCCCGCGACGCGCCAGGCGACCAGCGCGCCCAGGGCCGTGACGCCCGCCCAGCCGACGGCCAGGAGGCCGAGGTAGACGGCTCGTACGGCGATGACGACGACGTTGCTGACGTGGCCGAAGAAGTACAGGAACAGCGGGTGGCTGTCGCGGTTGTCGATGATCCAGTCGCTGGCCTTGGCGAGCGGCTCGGAGAAGTCGACGGTCAGTGCGGTCGGCCAGCTACCGCTCGCCCAGCGGGCGTTCGCCAGGGGGACGAGGATCGCGGCGGCCAGGGCGAGGAGCAGCAGCTTGCGGACGGCCGGGGTCTTGAGGAGGCCGGGCAGTCCCACGCGCGGCGGGGATGCGGTGATGGTCGCCATCAGACGGCCTCCTTGGACTGCTCCGTCCCGGGCGGAGCTGGCTGCTCCGTGCCGGCGACGACACCGAGCAGCGTGTCGGAGTCGACCATGCCCACGCACCGGCCCTCGTCCACGACCCGGGCCGGAACACCGGCGCGGGCGACCGCCTCGATCGCCTCGGAGACGGTCGCGTCGGGCCGGACCGCCGGTCCGCTGCCGTCCAGGTCCGCCGACGGGCTGCGCATGGCCGTACGGACGGTGAGGACCTGCTCGCGCGGGACGTCCCGGACGAAGTCGCGGACGTAGTCGTCGGCGGGCGAGCCCACGATCTCCTCGGGCGTGCCGAGCTGCACGACCCGGCCGTCGCGCATCAGGGCGATGCGGTCGCCCAGCTTGAGGGCCTCCTGGAGGTCATGGGTGATGAAGACCATCGTGCGGCCCTCGTCGCGGTGCAGCCGTATCACTTCCTCCTGCATCTCGCGCCGGATGAGGGGGTCGAGCGCGCTGAACGGCTCGTCGAAGAGGAGGACTTCGGGGTCGACGGCGAGCGCGCGGGCGAGGCCCACGCGCTGCCGCTGGCCGCCGGAGAGCTGGCTGGGGCGGCGGTGCTCCATGCCTTCCAGGCCGACCTTGGCGACGACCTCGGCGGCGCGCTCACGCCGCTGGGCCTTGCCCATGCCCTGGATCTCCAGGCCGTAGGCGACGTTGTCGAGGACCGTGCGGTGCGGCAGCAGGCCGAAGTGCTGGAAGACCATGGCGGCGCGGTGCCGGCGCAGTTCGCGCAGCCGGGCGCGGTCCATGGCGCGGACGTCCTCGCCGTCGATGGCGATGGTGCCGGCCGTCGGCTCGATCAGCCGGGTCAGACAGCGCACCAGCGTGGACTTGCCGGAGCCGGACAGGCCCATGACGACGAAGACCTCGCCCTTGCGCACATCGAAGCTGACGTCGCGGACGGCGGCCGTGCAGCCGGTGCGGGAGCGCAGCTCTGCGGCGTCGAGGGCGGTGAGCTCGGGGTCGGCGGGAATGCGCTCGGCCTTGGGGCCGAACACCTTCCACAGGCCCTCCACCGAGAAGACGGGGGTCGTGTCCATGGTCTGCTCCGTGGGGGGTTCGAGGGTCGGGATCTCGGTCATCTCGGTCACCGGTCGTCACCACCGATCAGCTCGGCGGCCTTCTCGCCGACCATGAGCACGCCGATCATCGGGTTCACGGTGGTCATGGTGGGGAAGACGGAGGCGTCGGCGATGCGGATGCCTTCCAGGCCGCGGACGCGCAGCTCGGGGTCGACGACGGCGAGCCGGTCGTCGGCGTCGCCCATCTTGCAGGTGCCCGCGGGGTGGTAGACGGTGTGCGCGACCTTGCGGGCGTACTCGCTGAGCTCCGCGTCGTCGGTCACGTGCGGGCCGGGCGCCACCTCGCGCTTGAGCCAGCCGGCCAGCGGCTCGGTCTTGGCGATCTCGCGGGCGATCTTGATGCCGTCGACGAGGGTCCGGCCGTCGTAGTCGTCCTCGTCGGTGAAGTAGCGGAAGTCCAGGGCCGGCTTGACCTCGGGGTCGGCGCTGGTCAGGTAGAGCCGGCCGCGGCTCTTCGGCTTGGGGATGTTCGGGGTCATCGAGACGCCGAACTCCGGCCGCTGGTAGCCCAGTCGCTCCGGGTTGTCCGTGAAGGGGATCTGGTAGAAGTGGAACATCAGGTCGGGGTGCGGCTGTTCGGGGTCCCGGCGCACGAACAGGCCCGCGTCGGAGTCCATCGCGGAGTTCTCCGGGATGGGGCCGTTCGTCTCCCACACGATCACCGACTCGGGGTGGTCGAGCAGGTTCTCGCCGATGCCCGGCAGGTCGTGCGTCACGGGTATGCCGAGCCGCTCCAGGTCCGCCTTCGGGCCGATGCCGGAGTGCATCAGCAGCCGGGGCGAGTCGACCGCGCCGGCACAGAGCAGAACCTCGTTGCGGGCCTTGACGAGGATCTCCTCGCCGTCCTTGGTGCGGACGTGGACGCCCTCGGCGCGGTTGCCGTCCAGCTCCAGCTTGTAGGCCCAGGTCTCCAGCAGGATCGTCAGGTTGGGCCGCTCGTCCATCACCGGGTGCAGGTACGCCACCGACGCCGAGGAGCGCTTGTTGTTCTCGGGGTGGTAGGCGAGGTCGAAGAAGCCGACGCCCTCGGTGAACGGCTTCTTGTTGAAGCCCTCCACGCGCGGCACGTTCAGCGCCGCCTGGGCCGCGTCGACGAAGTCACGGGCGATGGCGTTCCGGTCCTTCTCGTCGACCGGGACGACGTTGTTGAGCAGGCGCGCGAAGTACGCCTCCATCTGCACCGCGCCCCAGCCCTTGGCGCCGGCGGCCTCCCACTCGTCCCAGTCGGCCGGCAGCGGCTTGAAGGCGATCAGGGTGTTGTGCGAGGAGCAGCCGCCCAGGACCCGGGCGCGGCTGTGCCGGATATGCGAGTTTCCGCGTGGCTGCTCGGTGGTCGGGTAGTCGTAGTCGAGCTCGCCGCCCAGCAGGCCCATCCAGCGGCGCAGGGTCAGCACGTCGTCGCGGCCGACGTCGCTGGGGCCGCCCTCGATGACGGCGACGGTGACGTCGGGGTTCTCGGTCAGGCGGGAGGCAATGACGGAACCTGCGGTTCCGCCGCCTATCACGACATAGTCGTACTCGTGACTGGTGTGGGACATGGCGTACTTGCTCCAGAGGGGATGAGCCAGAGGGGACGAAGAGATCGGGCCCGGAGGGCGCGGGTGCGGGAGGTCAGCCCGCGAACCAGCGCACCGGCTTCGGGGCGAGGTTCTGGTAGACGTGCTTGGTCTCCCGGTACTCGGCGAGTCCGGCCGGGCCGAGCTCCCGGCCCACTCCGCTCTTGCCGAAACCGCCCCACTCCGCCTGCGGCAGGTAGGGGTGGAAGTCGTTGATCCAGATCGTGCCGTGACGCAGCCGGCCGGCCACGCGCCGGGCCCGGCCCGCGTCGGAGGTCCAGACGCCGCCCGCGAGGCCGTACTCGGTGTCGTTGGCGAGGGTCACGGCCTCGTCCTCGGTGCGGAAGGTCTCGACGGTGAGGACCGGCCCGAAGACCTCCTCCCGGATGACGCGCATCTCGCGGTGGCAGTGGTCGAGGACGGTCGGCTCGTAGAAGTAGCCGTTCTCGGGGCGCTGCGGGGACGGCTCGGGGCGCTTGCCGCCGGAGCGCAGGACCGCGCCCTCCTTGAGGGCGGACTCGACGTACATCTCGACCTTGGCGCGCTGCTGCTCGGAGACCAGCGGGCCGCACTCGACACCGTCCTCGGTGCCGCGGCCGAGCCGGATCTTCTCGGCGCGGCGGGCGAGTTCGGCGACGAAGCGCTCCCGGACCGACTCCTCGATGATCAGGCGGGCGCCGGCCGAGCAGACCTGGCCGCTGTGGATGAAGGCGGCGTTGAGGGCCTGGTCGACGGCGGTGTCGAAGCCCTCCTCGGTGGCGCAGGCGTCGGCGAAGACCACGTTGGGGTTCTTGCCGCCGAGCTCGAGGGCGACCTTCTTGACGCCGGGCGCGGCGGCCTGGGCGACCTTGGTGCCGCTGAGCAGACCGCCGGTGAAGGAGACCAGGTCGACGTCGGGGTGCTCGGAGAGCCGCGCGCCGACCGTATGACCGGGCCCGGTGACGATGTTGGCGACGCCGGCGGGCAGCCCGGCCTCGACCAGCAGCTCGATGACCGCGATGGTCGTCATCGGGGTGATCTCGCTCGGCTTGATGACGAAGGTGTTGCCCGCCGCGAGCGCCGGGGCGATTTTCCAGCTCGCCTGCAGCAGCGGGTAGTTCCAGGGCGTGATCATCGCGCAGACGCCGATGGGCTCGTGCACGACGACGCTGTGGATGTCGGGCGAGCCCGCGTCCACGACCCGGCCGGGGGCCTCGCCGGCGACCAGGTCGGCGAAGTAGCGGAAGGCGTCGGCGACACAGTCGATGTCGACGCGGCCCTCTTCGACGGTCTTGCCGGCGTCCTGGGCCTCCAGCCGCCCGAGCTGCTCGCGGTCGCGCACCAGCAGGTCGGCGACGCGCCTCAGCAGCGCGGCGCGCTCGGCGACGGGCATGCCGGGCCAGTCGCCCTCGTCGAAGGCGCGCCGGGCGGCGGCGATCGCCAGGTCGGTGTCTTTCTCGTCACCCTCCGCGACCACGGCGAACGGCAGCGCGTCCGCGGGGTCGAGGATCTCCCGGGTGGCGCCGGAGACGGCCGCACGCCACTCCCCTCCCGCGTGGATGGTGCTGCGCGCCTGAAGTACGTTGCTTTCCGCCATGACCGCTTTCGCCTTCCGTTCCTGATCAGCGCCCTTGTGTCACACACGTGTCACTAAGAGACCGAGTGCGCCTGCCCTCACCCCCCGGATGCATGCACGATCCGTGGCCGAAAGTGCGCTGTGTCACTGAAGATGCGGTCAAACGCGGGCAAAACACCCGCCGATCAGGTGCGGCTGACGTCAGGTCGCCCGAGGCCGGAAGCCCTCCGGCGGGTCTTCGCCCGCACGCCCGTCGACGGACTCGCGTATGAGGTCCGCGTGGCCGACGTGGCGGGCGTACTCCTCGATGAGATCGACCAGCAGGCGCCGCACGCTCGGTGACCGGCCGTCCCGGGTCGTGAAGGCGGCGAGGCGGCCGGCGTCGCTCTCCGCGAGCACCTCCCGCAGATTCGCCCGGGACCGCCGCACGGCCTCCGTCCACAGCGTGTACAACCGCTCGGGCGTGTCCCCGGCGGCCGAACTCCACTCCCAGTCCGGCTCGACGCCCCAGTCCACCGCGCCCCACGGCGGCGCGGGCTCCTTTACCAGCGCGAAGACTAAGACCCGGGAAAGACGACAGGCCCCGCACCGGT
>NZ_JBHUQX010000428.1:0-7755 GCF_042674225.1 Streptomyces sp. NPDC056948 | reverse complement strand
ACGGCTACCCGCAGCCCGCAAGCGGCCAGCGGCCTCCCGCCGCCCCGGCCGCCGGCGGACGTACCCGCCACTGGATCGAGATCAACGGCACACGCCATCAGATCTCCCGCGCGACGCTCGTGCTGGGTCGCAGTACCGAGGCCGACGTGCGGATCGACGACCCCGGCGTCTCCCGCCGGCACTGCGAGATCCGGACCGGAACGCCCTCGACGATCCAGGATCTCGGATCCACCAACGGCATCGTGGTGGACGGGCAGCACACCACCCGCGCTACGCTCCGCGACGGCTCGCGGATCGTCGTGGGCAGCAGCACCATCATTTACCGGCAAGCCGAAGGGTGAAGCGGGGGCAATGTCAGAGCTGACCCTCACGGTCATGCGGCTGGGTTTCCTGGCCGTACTGTGGCTGTTCGTGATCGTGGCCGTGCAGGTCATCCGCAGCGATCTGTTCGGTACGCGTGTCACGCAGCGCGGATCGCGCCGCGAGGCCGGCCGCCAGCAGCAGGCCGCCCGACAGGCGCCGCCGCAGCAGCGCCAGCAGTCCGCCGGCGGACGGCGCGGCCGTAACGCCCCCACCAAGCTGGTCGTGACCGAGGGCACCCTCACCGGCACGACGGTCGCGCTCCAGGGCCAGACCATCAGCCTGGGCCGGGCGCACGACTCGACGATCGTGCTGGACGACGACTACGCGTCGAGCCGTCATGCCAGGATCTACCCGGACCGCGACGGCCAGTGGATCGTCGAGGACCTCGGCTCCACCAACGGCACGTACCTGGACCGGAACCGGCTGACGACTCCCACACCGATTGCTCTGGGCGCGCCGATCCGCATCGGCAAGACCGTCATCGAGCTGCGGAAGTAGTGCTACACCAATGAATGAGCGCGAGCGGAGCGAGCACGCGGTGGCGGGCCCCCCTGGCCCCCGCGCGCTCCCGACCGGAGGGTGGGCAGTGTGGCTCGACACGACCGGCTGTACCCGGAGCCGACTGGCGAGGTGCGCATGAGTCTGTCACTGCGCTTCGCCGCCGGATCGCACAAGGGGATGATCCGGGAGGGCAACGAGGACTCCGGGTACGCCGGCCCGCGCCTGCTCGCCATCGCCGACGGCATGGGCGGCGCCGCGGCCGGTGAGGTCGCCTCCTCCGAGGCGATCTCCACCATCGTCGCGCTCGACGACGACGTCCCCGGCTCCGACGTCCTCACCTCGCTCGGCACGGCCGTACAGCGCGCCAACGACCAGCTGCGCTCCATGGTCGAGGAGGACCCCCAGCTCGAGGGCATGGGGACCACCCTGACCGCCCTGCTCTGGACGGGTCAGCGGCTCGGCCTGGTGCACGTCGGCGACTCGCGCGCGTACCTCCTCCGGGACGGCGTGCTGACGCAGATCACGCAGGACCACACCTGGGTGCAGCGCCTGGTCGACGAGGGCCGCATCACCGAGGAAGAGGCGACGACCCACCCGCAGCGGTCGCTGCTGATGCGGGCGCTCGGCTCCGGCGACCACGTCGAGCCGGACCTGTCCATCCGCGAGGTCCGCGCCGGCGACCGCTATCTGATCTGCTCCGACGGCCTGTCCGGCGTGGTGTCCCACCAGACGCTGGAGGACACCCTCGCCAGCTACCAGGGCCCGCAGGACACCGTCCAGAACCTGATCGAGCTGGCGCTGCGCGGCGGCGGCCCGGACAACATCACGGTGATCGTCGCCGACGTCCTCGACCTGGACACCGGCGACACCCTCGCGGGCCAGCTCTCCGACACCCCGGTCGTGGTCGGCGCCGTCGCCGAGAACCAGCACCAGCTGCACGACAACGGCATCATGCAGACCCCCGCCGGCCGCGCCTCCGGCCTCGGCCGCCAGGGGCACGGGCACGGCGGCTCGGGCGGCGAGTTCGGCCCGCCCGGCTCCGGCGACACCACCGGATACATCCCGGCGGACGGTCTGGGCTACGGCGACGACGACTTCGTCAAGCCGCGGCGCAAGGGCCGGTGGCTGAAGAGATCCTTCTACGGCGCCCTCGCGCTGGCCGTCATCGGCGGCGGACTGTACGGCGGCTGGCGCTGGACGCAGACGCAGTACTACGTCGGCACCGAGGACGAGCACGTCGCCCTGTACCGGGGCATCAGCCAGGATCTGGCCTGGGTGTCGCTGTCGGAGGTCGAGAAGGACCACCCCGAGATCGAACTCAAGTACCTGCCGCCCTACCAGCAGAAGCTGGTCAAGGCGACCATCGCCGAGGGCGGCCTGAAGAACGCCCAGGCGAAGATCCAGGAACTGTCGGTGCAGGCCTCCGCGTGCAAGAAGGAAGCGCAGCGGCGCGACGCCGAGAGCCGGAACAACTCCAAGACCGGCGAAGGCGAGGCCGGGGGCACCACGGGAACCACTCCCGCCTCCTTCACGTCCAAGGCCACACCGACGCCGAACCCGTCGAACCCGTCGAACCCGTCGGGCTCGCCGTCGGCGCCTGGCAAGTCCCCGAACCCGTCCACGACCGCACCTACTCCCAGCCCCGGCCCCAGCCTCTCGGAGGAAGAGCAGAAGGTCGTCTCGCTGTGCGGTAAGCAGTAGGCAAGCCGTGAGAGGCCCTGTCACACGATGAGCAGTACGAATACGTCGAACTCGCCGACGCACCACACGTCCACGATCGGCGCGATCGGTGCGCCGAGCCGGCGCAACACCGAACTCGCGCTGCTGGTGTTCGCCGTGGTCATCCCGGTCTTCGCCTACCTCAACGTCGGGCTGGCCATCAACGACGAGGTGCCCGCCGGCCTGCTGAGCTACGGCCTGGGCCTCGGCCTGCTGGCAGGCGTGGGCCATCTCGTCGTACGGAAGTTCGCGCCGTACGCGGACCCGCTGATGCTGCCGCTGGCCACGCTGCTGAACGGCATCGGGCTGGTCGTCATCTGGCGGCTCGACCAGTCGAAGAAGCTGCAGGCGTCCAGCTCGTTCGTCGAGGCGGCTCCCCGCCAGCTGCTGTACTCCGCGATGGGCGTCGCCCTGCTGGTGGCCGTGCTGATCTTCCTCAAGGACCACCGCGTCCTGCAGCGCTACACCTACATCTCCATGGCCGGAGCGCTGTTCCTGCTGGTCCTGCCGCTCGTGCCCGGCCTCGGCGCGGACGTCTACGGCGCCAAGATCTGGATCAAGATCCCCGGCCTCGGCACGCTCCAGCCCGGTGAGTTCGCGAAGATCGCCCTCGCGGTCTTCTTCGCCGGCTACCTCATGGTCAAGCGGGACGCCCTGGCCCTGGCCAGCCGCCGCTTCATGGGCCTGTACCTGCCGCGTGGCCGCGACCTGGGTCCGATCCTGGTCGTCTGGGTGATGTCGATCCTCATCCTGGTCTTCGAGACCGACCTCGGCACATCCCTGCTGTTCTTCGGGATGTTCGTCATCATGCTGTACGTCGCCACCGAGCGGACGAGCTGGATCGTCTTCGGTCTGCTGATGTCCGCGGTCGGCGCCGTCGGTGTGGCGAGCTTCGAACCGCACATCCAGACCCGTGTGCAGGCCTGGCTCGACCCGCTGCACGAGTTCGAGCTCAGCCGGGCCGGCGTCCAGGACGGCATCGTCCACTCCGAGCAGGCCATGCAGGCCCTGTGGGCCTTCGGCTCGGGCGGCACCCTCGGCACCGGACTCGGGCAGGGCAACTCCGATCTCATCGGCTTCGCCGCCAACTCCGACTTCATCCTCGCGACCTTCGGCGAGGAGCTGGGTCTGGCGGGCGTCATGGCGATCCTGCTGATCTACGGCCTGATCATCGAGCGGGGCGTGCGCACCTCGCTCGCGGCCCGCGACCCGTTCGGCAAGCTGCTGGCCATCGGCCTGTCCGGCGCCTTCGGCCTCCAGGTCTTCGTCGTGGCCGGCGGTGTGATGGGCCTCATCCCGCTGACCGGTATGACGCTGCCGTTCGTCGCCTACGGCGGATCCTCCGTGATCGCCAACTGGGCCCTGATCGGCATCCTGCTGCGCATCAGCGACACCGCACGCCGCCCGGCCCCCGCCCCGGCAAGCAACCCCGACGCCGAGATGACCCAGGTGGTCCGCCCGTCATGAACAAGCCCCTGCGCCGGATCGCGATCTTCTGCGGTCTCCTCGTCCTGGCACTACTGATCCGCGACAACTGGATCCAGTACGTCCAGGCCGACGAACTCAGGACCAACAAGAACAACCGCCGGGTCACCATCGAGCGCTACGCCTCCCCCCGCGGCGACATCATCGTCGACGGCAAACCGATCACCGGTTCCACGGAGACGTCCGGCAGCGACTTCAAGTGGAAGCGCACCTACAAGGACGGCGCGATGTGGGCGCCGGTCACCGGCTATGCCTCGCAGGCCTTCGGTGCCACGCAACTGGAGAACCTCGAGGACGGCATCCTCACCGGCAACGACGACCGGCTCTTCTTCCGCAACACCCTCGACATGCTCACGGGTAAGAAGCAGGAGGGCGGCAACGTCGTCACGACGCTGAGCGGTGCCGCGCAGAAGGCCGCGTACGACGGCCTGAAGAAGCAGGGCGGCAAGGGCTCGGTGGTGGCGCTGGAGCCGTCCACCGGCAAGATCCTGGCGCTGGCCTCCTACCCCTCGTACGACCCGTCGTCCTTCGCCGGCAACTCCACGACCACGGACACCGAGGCCTGGCAGAAGCTCCTGAAGAAGAACAACCCCGACGACCCGACGCTCAACCGGGGGCTGCGCGAGACCTACCCGCCCGGTTCCACCTTCAAGGTGCTCACCGCGGCCGCCGCGCTGGAGGACGGGCTGTACACGGAGGCGGACCAGAAGACCACGACGCCGCTGCCGTGGACCATGCCGGGCACCACGACCCCGCTGAAGAACGAGGGGAACATCCCCTGCAAGAACGCGACCCTGCGGGTGGCGCTCCAGTACTCCTGCAACACCGTCTTCGGCAAGATCGGCTCTGACCTCGGCAACGAGAAGATGCTGGCGATGGCCAAGAAGTTCGGCTTCACCGAGGAACAGTTCACCCCGGTCCGCGCCAACGCCTCGGTCTTCTCCGACGACATGAACCCGTCGGAGACCGCGCTGTCGTCGATCGGCCAGTTCAACACCGCCACGACCCCGCTGCAGATGGCCATGGTGGCCTCGGCCGTCGCCAACGACGGCAAGCTGATGAAGCCGTACATGGTCGACGAGCTCCAGGCCCGCAGCGTCGACACCATCGAGAAGACCGAGCCCGAGGAGTACAGCCAGCCGATGTCCTCGGAGAACGCCCAGATCCTCCAGTCGATGATGGAGACGGTCGTCAACGAGGGCACGGGCTCGAACGCCAAGATCGACGGCGTCAAGGTGGGCGGCAAGACCGGTACCGCCCAGCACGGTGTCGACAACAGCGAGAACCCCTACGCGTGGTTCATCTCCTACGCCAAGGACAACGACGGCGGCGCGCCGGTGGCGGTGGCCGTGGTGATCGAGGACGACAAGGCCGTCCGTGACGACATCTCCGGCGGCGGCCTCGCGGCGCCGATCGCGAGGAACGTGATGGAGGCGGTCATCAACAGCAAGAAGTGACCCCGCTCACGTCTGTTTCACATCGGTGCACGTTGCGATACCGGTCCTGTATCGGCTGACGGGCTTGGCCAGGTCACACAAAGCGAGCCGGGTACGGTAGGCCCGGACGGCAGCCTCCGACCGTACAAACGTGCCGGTCGGGACCGACGGAGAGGGCTGGTAGGTAGCTATGGAAGAGCCGCGTCGCCTCGGCGGCCGGTACGAACTGGGCCAGGTGCTCGGGCGTGGTGGCATGGCGGAGGTTTACCTCGCGCATGACACCCGCCTCGGCCGCACCGTGGCGGTGAAGACGCTGCGCGCGGATCTCGCGCGTGACCCTTCCTTCCAGGCCCGGTTCCGCCGGGAGGCCCAGTCGGCCGCCTCGCTCAACCATCCCGCGATCGTCGCGGTCTACGACACGGGCGAGGACTACATCGACAACGTGTCGATTCCGTACATCGTCATGGAGTACGTGGACGGCTCGACGCTCCGTGAGCTTCTGCACTCCGGTCGCAAGCTGCTGCCGGAGCGGACGCTGGAGATGACCATCGGCATCCTCCAGGCCCTGGAGTACTCGCACAGAGCCGGCATCGTCCACCGCGACATCAAGCCGGCCAACGTCATGCTGACGCGCAACGGCCAGGTCAAGGTCATGGACTTCGGCATCGCCCGCGCCATGGGCGACTCCGGCATGACGATGACCCAGACCTCGGCCGTCATCGGCACCGCCCAGTACCTCTCCCCGGAGCAGGCGAAGGGCGAGCAGGTCGACGCGAGGTCGGACCTCTACTCGACCGGCTGTCTGCTCTACGAGCTCCTGACGGTCCGTCCGCCCTTCGTGGGCGACTCCCCGGTCGCCGTCGCGTACCAGCACGTGCGGGAAGAGCCCCAGTCCCCGTCGGTCTTCGACCCCGAGATCACGCCCGAGATGGACGCGATCGTGCTGAAGGCCCTCGTCAAGGACCCCGACTACCGTTACCAGTCGGCCGACGAGATGCGCGCCGACATCGAGGCCTGCCTCGACGGCCAGCCGGTCGCGGCCACGGCCGCGATGGGCGCGGCGGGCTACGGCGGCTACCCCGACGACCAGCCGACGACGGCCCTGCGCGCGGACTCCGGCGCGGGCGCCACGTCCATGCTGCCCCCCATGAACCCGGACGACGGCGGCTACGGCTACGACGACCGCCCCGACCGGCGCCGCGGGCAGCAGCGCAAGTCCAGCACCTCCACGATCCTGCTGGTGGCGGCGGGCATCCTGGTGCTGGTGGGCGCGATCCTGATCGGGCGGTGGGCGTTCAGCGGGAACGGGGTCGGCAACGACACGGGCCCCGCTCCGAACTTGGTCGGCGAAACGGTGGACGACGCCAGGAAACTGGCGAAGAACAGCGATCTCAAGGTGGCCACCACCGAGAAGCCCTGCGAGGACCAGAGCAAGGGCAAGGTCTGCGACCAGGACCCGGACGCCGGGGTGGACGTCAAGAAGGGCGACACCATCAACCTCGTGGTGTCGACCGGGGCGCCGAAGGTGGCCGTGCCGAGTGTCGTCGGCGACATCATCGACGACGCCAGGGCGACGCTGGAGGGCGACAAGTACAAGTTCGTGGTCGAGACGAAGCAGAAGGAGTCCTCCGAGGACCCCGGCACCGTCCTCGAGCAGAACCCGACCCTGGGCGAGGAGGTGGAGAAGGGATCCAAGATCACCCTCACCATCGCCAAGGCGGAGGAGAAGTCCACCGTCCCGGACGTCCTCGGCCAGAGCTGTGACCAGGCCAGGGCACAGATGACGGCCAACAACCTGGTCGGCAACTGCACCGAGGTGGACACGCAGGACGACAACCAGGTCGGCAAGGTCATCGCGACCACGCCGCAGTCCGGCTCCTCCGTCGACAAGAACTCGTCGGTCAACATCCAGATCGGCAAGAAGGAGAAGCAGAAGACGCGCGTGCCGCAGGTCGTCGGCCAGACGGTCGGCCAGGCCAAGCAGACGCTCGCGCAGGCCGGCTTCACGAACATCCAGTTCGCGAACGGCAGCGACCAGAGTGACACCGCCCTCGTCGCCGGCCAGGACCCCCAGGGCAACCAGGAGGTCGACGACCCCGCGGCCACGACGATCACTCTGCAGACCGTCGGCGTCGGAGGCGGCGACAACAACGGCGGCAACGGCAACGGCGGCATCTTCGGCGGCCTCAACGGCCGCAGCGAAGAGGACTGACCGCGCTTCGTACGGCAGGCGCCCCAGCACCCTCGGTGC
>NZ_JBHUQX010000427.1:0-7789 GCF_042674225.1 Streptomyces sp. NPDC056948 | reverse complement strand
GGCCGGGGCCGCCCCGACCCGTCGTCCACCCTCACGACGCCGCACACCCGGAAGCGATGATCATGCACTTGACGTCCACGCGCATCAGCCCGGACTGGCCCTGCCAGGTCAAGACCCCCGGGAGCTACGACTGGGAGCGCTCGGCGGCCAAGTGGCTACGCGAGCTGGTGCCCACGCGTTACGCCGGCTACCCCGTGTTCATCCGCCACCCCGTCCTCCTCGCCCGGCACGCCCAGATCCAGGTCCAGCAGGAGATCCGGGTGGCCCGCACCGCCCTGCAGACCGCCCGCGCCGACCTGCCCGGTCTCGGCCTGCACGAGGGCGTCATCGAGCACACGATCAAGCTGTACGCGGCCGAGGTCATGCAGTTGCAGCACATCGCGCGCAGTGTCCGGGCGGTCACCCAGGCTCTGGTGGAGGCGAACCGCCATCCGTGACCCTGGGTACCCGGGGGCATGACCCGCGCCGTGCGTGGCACACGTGAGGGAATGGGCACCACCGAAGTCCGGCGCGGAGAGCCGGTGACCACGGTCCTGACCTGGCAGGTGCGCCCCGGCCATGAGCGGGAGTTCGAGGAGTGGACGCGCGGCATCGCCCGCTGCGCCAGGCAGTTCCCGGGCAACGAGGGCGTCTCCTGGCTGACGCCGGAGGACGGCCACCGCTTCCACGCGGTGCTGCGCTGGTCCGACCAGCACCGGCTCGCCGCCTGGCTGGAGTCCGAGGAGCGCGCGCACTGGCACCAAAAGATCGAGGACATCGCCACCGAGGTCAGCAGCGAGCGCCAGTCGACCACCGGGATGGAGACGTGGTTCAGCCTGCCGGGCACCATGGCGCAGGCCCCGCCCCGGTGGAAGATGGTCCTCACGACGTTCCTCGGCGCCTATCCGTTCACCCTGCTCATCCAGTGGCTGGTGACGCCGCAGACCGCCGGCTGGCCGCTGCCGCTGCGGGCCGCCGTGTTCCCCCTGGTGCTGCTGCCGGTGCTGACCTACCTGGTGATGCCGCGGCTCAGCCGGCTGCTCCGGCTGTGGCTGTATCCACGCGACGGCCACTGACCAGCGCGGGGAGCCGGACGTGACGGGCAGGACACCGCGGATCCGCGGGCGGTCCGTGCGCACGAGTGAGTCTTCGAACGGGCCCGGGTGTGCCATGCTCAACGCGTGACGAGCGAGCCTGCGACGCCGGCGCAGCCCGGTGCCGCACCGGACCTGGTCGAACTGGCCAAGATCGTCGCCCGGCAGCGCGCCGAGCTGGACCGGCTGCGCGACCAGGCGGCCATGTCCGCTGTCGTGGAGCGGGCCACGGGCGCGCAGATGGCGCTGACCGGGTGTTCCGCGGACGCGGCCGGCGAACAGTTGCTCCAGCGGGCCAAGGCGGCCCGTCACACCCTGCTGGAGGAGTGCTGGATCACGCTCGGGAGTCTGGCGCCGGCCGCGCCCGACCCGGGCGAGGCGACCGGCCCCGTCGGCACCCCGGGCCCCGCGTCCGGCCCCCTGGCGGAGACGGCCACGCCGGACGACGTCGCCGCCGCCCTGGCCCGCATCGGCCAGGCCCTCGTCCGGGTGACGACGCCGCACGACCTCGCGCGGTGTCTGCTGGAGCATCTCGCGCCGGACATGGCGGCGGACGCGATCATGCTCTACGCCCGCAGGCCCGACGGCGGCCTCGAACTGATCGGGCACGCCGGCATCGAGGACAAGCTGGCCGCCCAGTGGAGCCAGGTGCCGCCGCTGAGCGGAATCGCGGCGCTGGACGCGCTGCGGGCGGGCGAGCCGCGCTGGCTGGAGGACTTCGCCTCGGACGCCCGGCGGTACCTGCTGATCGGGGAGCCTCCCGAGCAGTGGCGGTCACGTGCCTGGCTGCCCGTGCTCGCGGCCGGCTCGGCCGAGGTCTGCATCGGCGTGCTGCGCGGCCGAGACGGGGCGTTCACGCCCCGCGACCGCGCTCACCTACGGGGCGTCACCGGGCTGTGCGCCGGCCGGCTGCGTGCCTTCGACACACCGCCGGAGCGGTCCGCCGACGCCGCCACGGACGTGGTGCAGGAACTGTTCGACGCGCTGCCGCTCGCGGCGATGCTGCTCACCCCGCTGAGCGCCGCGTCGGGTGAGACCGAGGATTTCCGGGTGGAGGCCGCGACCGCTCAGGCGGGCGACCTGCTGGGCCGTCCCGGTGAGGAGCTGGCCGGGCGGCGGCTGCTGGAGTTCCGGCCCGCCCTGGCGGGTGAGCCGCTGTGGTGGGGCTGTGTACACACGCTGACCAGCGGGGAGCCGTACGAGAGCGAGCCGTTCGCGCACGAGGAGGTCCTGGCGGGCATCGCCGCGCTGTCCACGTACACGGCGCGGGTGGCGCTGCTGGGCGACGCGCTGGTCGTCACCTGGGTCCCGCACGGCTCCTCCGACCGGCAGGAGCAGCGGCTGGCGGATCTCCAGCGGCTGGGCAACCTCGGCTGGGCGAACTGGAACCTGGCCACACTGGAGGCCTCCTGGTCGACCCAGGTGTTCGCCATCTTCGGCCGGGACACCGCGGACGGCCCGGTGGGTCTCGCCGGTCTCCCGGAGCTCGCGCTGCCCGAGGACGCGCCCGCGCTGACCCGTGCCGTCCGCGCACTCGTCCATGACGGGCGGGCGTTCGACCTGCCGTTCCGGATCAGGACGTCCGGCATCATCCGGCACCTGCGCCTGGTGGCCGAGACCGTGGCCGACATGCACGGCACGCCCGTCGAAGTGCACGGTGTCGTACAGGACTTGACCGCCCGGCGGCGGGCGGAGCTGGCCCTGGTCGAGAGCGAGCAGGCGATCCTCACGCAGAACGACGTACTGCGTGCCGAGCGGACCCTGGCGTCCCGGCTTCAGCACGCGCTGCTGCCGATGGCCAACCGGCCGGTGCAACTGGCGGGACTGCGCGTCGAGGTCGCCTATCTGCCCGCCCAGTCGGGTGTGCACGTCGGCGGCGACTGGTTCAGCGCCGTGGAACTGCCCGACGACGGGGCGCTGCTGGTGGTCGGCGATGTCGCCGGGCACGGCGTCGGCGCCGTGGCCACGATGGCGCAGCTCCGCTTCACCGCGAAGGGCATGGTCATCACCGGCTCGTCGCTGACCGGCGCGCTCGCCCGGCTGAACACGCTGCTGCTGCACTCCCGCGACTCCCATGCGACGGCCACGATGGTGCTGGCCCGCTACAACCCGCGGCAGCGGCGCCTGGTCTGGGCCCAGGCCGGGCATCCCCCGCCCCTGCTGCTGCGGGACGGCGAGGTGCGGTATCTGCGGCGGCCCCGCGGCATGCTGCTCGGGGCGTCCGCCACGCCGGTCTACGAAGAGGCGGAGTGCCGCCTCGAACCGGGCGACCGGCTCATCCTCTTCACCGACGGCCTGGTCGAGCACCCTCCGGAGAGCATCGACCGAGGGCTGGAGCGGCTCGCCGAGGCGGTGGCGGCTCCGCACACCGACGGGCCCGGGTCGCTCGGGCCGTTGCTCGCGCGGATGCTGCCGGAAGAGCGGCGGGACGACGTCTGCGTCGTGGACATCCGGGTTCCGAGGGCGCGGGAGCGGTAGGGGCGGGCCGCGCACCGGGTCAGGAGTCACCCCGGTGCCGCCAGTACCACCACAGGCCCACGAGCAGGGCCAGCAGGAAGAGGGTGGGCAGTACCAGGCCCGGTATGCGGGAGCCGTCCATGGGCATGGCCTTCGGTTCGCGGCGGACGGGGCGCCTCACTCGTCGCCCCGGCCCAGGGTGAAGCCCGTCGGCCGCGCCGTCCCGCTCCTTTCCCCAGCCGTTGCCCGGCGTTCGATATACGGGGCGCGAGATCAGTCGACCGGGTGACCGGGCGCGATGGTGTGGGCGTCGGAGAGCCGCAGCAGCGGACCGTCGTACGCCTCCCGCCCGCCCCATTCGACCGGGTCGAGAACGAAGCCGATGTGGTCCCCGCCGCCGGCACGCGTCACGATCCGGCCGACGAACCAGGCCGGCACGTCCTCCAGGACGACGGCCCCGCCGTACGCCTCCCGCGACGGCAGCCCCTGGAACTTGTCCGTCCGGTCGCCGGTCTCCCCGCCGAACAGCTCGGCGAGGCCGCGCTGTTCACGGTCGAGCAGATGCACGGCCAGCACCTCGGCGTTCCGGGCCACCCGGAAGGTGTGGTTGAGCTCGGACAGCCACACCACGAACCGCACGGGCCGGATCGAGCACTGCGAGGCGAACCCGACCAGACAGCCCGCCCGTTCACCCCCCGCGACGGCGGTGACCACGCACATGTCGGGATCCAGCCGACCGACGAACGCGTCCATGCCCACACCACCACTCCTCCACCGTGGCCGACGCCCCTCGCCATCACCTCACCATGGCGGGGGTGGGGGTGCCATCCCGGGGAGCGGTGCCGCCGTGGGGGCCGCAGCAGCGCCTGGCCGATGCCACCTGACGGCCGACGCGGCCAGACGAGAGGCCCCTGCCTGGCCGATGGCGCCACGAGGCCAGCACCCAGCCGGCTGCGGGACAGCCAGGCCGGCCGACGCTGTCGACCAGGTGGGCAGGTGACGTCCGGCGGGCGAGCCACCCGGTGCCGATGCCGGCCGGCGAGCGCCCCAACCGACAGGCGGATCAACGGAGGGCAGCACCGTCCAGCACCTGTCCGAGCGACCGGCGAGCCACGGGGCGGAAGACGCCGGTCGGCGAGCGGCCCCCCGGCGGCGGACCAAAGTCACGGCAGCACCCCCGGCCACACGGGACAACCGACCAACGGGCCGCCCGGGGACGACGCCACCGAGCGGCCAGCGCCACCCGACGGGCGGCCTGACCAAACAGCGGTGCCGGCCGGCCTGCGATCCGTCCGGTCGCCGGGTCGACTGGGGCGAGCGGCCCGACCCACCGTCAGACGCCCAGCGCCGTCCAGCGCGGCCCAACCGCCGGGCGGACCACCGATCGGGATTGCCACACGGCGAGCGGCCGGGTGCGACCGGCGGTGGCACCCGGCCTGCGGGCCACCCCGCCCGGAGTGCCCGTCAGCTCGTGTTCGGTGCTGTGCGGGATTCCAGTGCCGTGCGGGTGTCGTTGCCGTAGACGCCCGTTTCGTCCCCGCGGATGCCGTACCAGAGTTGGAAGCGGGCGACCGCCGCGGTCAGGGTGGTGTCGTAGCTGCCGCTGGTGGAGCCGTCGCGGTAGACGTCCGGGATGCGCAGGAGGCGTTCCTGGAGTTCGGTCACCTCGGGCCCGGAGGCTCCCTCGCGGAGGGTGCCGGGGCCGTCGGGGTCCGCCGGAGCCGCGGCGGGTGGGGTGGGTGTCGGCGTGGGGGCGGGGTCGGACGCGGTCGGGCGGGGTGCGGGGGCCGCACTGTCCTCGGTTTTCTCGCCGCCGCGGAGCAGCAGCGCGCCGCCGAATCCGATCACCGCCGCCGCGACGACCGCCACCGCGACGGCGGCGCGGCGCAGTCCGGATCCGGGGCGTACGGCACGGCCGTCACGGCGGGCGCGAGCGACCGGGGGGAGTTCCTGTGTCATGGCCTCGGAGCCGGGCGGCGGTCCCGGCAGAGCGACGGACTCGTAGCCGCCGGACTCAGGACCGCCCGACGCGGAGGCGGTCTGCTCTCGGTACTCCCGCATCAGTTCCGCCAGCGCGTCGGTGCGGCGGGGCCGCAGGACGCGGATGGGTTCGAGGGCCGGGCCGTCGTGCGGCTGCCGGGGCTCGGACGGTGTCGACACGTTGTTCTCCTTCCGTCCGGGCTCGGAGGCGCCCGTCTTCGAGGATCGTTCCGCCGCTAGATACGCGGCTGCCGCGCCAGGAGTTCAGAGAGCACTCAGTTCCTCCCTACGACTGCACTGAGTGCCATGCGCGGCCTTTCGGGTGCTACGTTCCAGCTCATGAGCTCCGAGAAAGCCGACCTCGGGAACGGAAAGCCGCCCATGCGGGACGCCCTGGTGGCGGCGGCCTTCCACCTGTTCCTCGAGCGGGGTTACGAGCAGACCACCGTCGACGACATCGTGGCGCTCGCCGGCGTCGGACGACGCTCGTTCTTCCGCTACTTCCCCTCCAAGGAGGACGTGGTCTTCCCGGACCACGAGCGATGCCTGGCCGACATGACGGCCTTCCTGGCGGAGAGCTCCGATGACGACGAGCCCGTGCGGCGGGTCTGCGACGCGGCCCGGCTCGTGCTGCGGATGTACGCCGAGAACCCGACGTTCTCCGTGCAGCGCTACCGCCTGACCAAGCAGGTCCCCGGGCTGCGCGCCTACGAACTGTCGGTGGTGTGGCGCTACGAGCGCGCCCTCGCCGAGTACCTGCGCCGCCGTTTCGCGGCCCGCAGGGACGGGACCCTGCAGGCCGATGTCATCGCCGCGGCGGTGGTCGCGGCACACAACAACGCGCTGCGATCCTGGCTGCGTTCGGACGGACAGGATGACGCGAGCGCCACGGTGGACCACGCGCTGGCGTACGTGCAGTCCGCGTTCGGCGGCGCCCCGGCGCCCGTCGCGGAACCGCAGCCGGAGGACGTGGTGGTGGTCGTCTCACGGCGCGGAGCGCCTCTGTGGCGGGTCGTGCAGGAGATCGAGTCGACACTGGGGCGGCCTGAGGGTCCGCACATTTGAGGGTACGGAGTGCCTTTACGAGTGGCACTCAGTGCCATACGCTGTGCTGCGTGCACGGTGGCACGGCGAACCGGGCACGCCTGTGCGCGGGTGACCGCGCACCCGGGATTCCGCCCGAGTGCAGGGAGTTGACCAGCGTGTACCACCACTCAGGAAGCGTGACTCAGCAGGCAGCCGGCTCGACGGGTCTCCTCGACCCGAGAAGCCAGGACACGGATGCCATCCTCTTCCAGCGCTGCACCTGGTGCGGCACCGCCATGTTCCACCGCCTGCTGTGTCCGGTCTGCCGGGGCAGCGACCTGCGGACGGAGCGCAGCGAGGGCGCGGGCACGGTGCGCCACTCCACGGTGGTGCACCGCAACACGCCCGCGGCGCGCAATGTGTCCATGATCGAGATGGCCGAGGGATTCGTCGTGCGCGGCCGCGTGATGGGCCCGCCGATCGGCATCCACAGCGGGGACCGGGTGCGGCTTTCCACGGCCAAGGACCCGGTACGGGGCGAGCCGGTCTTCCAACTGCTGGACGAGCCGTACCGGGCCTGGAGCTGACCGTTCGCCGGTCAGCGAGCCTGACGTCCGCTCAGTCCGCGATTCCGGCGCCCTTCCGGCCTGCGAACAGTTCGTCGGTGCGCACCGGCCGTCCCGTCTCGAAGCTACGGTTGGCCGCCAGGCCGACCGCCAGCGCCAGCGCTCCGTCGCGTTCGGTGGCCGTCGGATGGTCCGCCACCGCCGTGTCCGCGGGGCGGGTGGGGTCGGCGGGTCCGAACAGCGCGTCGAGCATGCGCGGATCGCCGCCGCCGTGGGCCTCGTGGGCGACCGAGAGCGGCACGTCCACCGGGGGCTGCCACAGCGGGCGCAGCGTGAGGCGGGCGCCGCCCGCGTGCTCGGCTGCCGTGTCCCCGTGCAGGGCTCCGGCGGCCGACGTGACCCGGGTGAGGGCCGGCTGCCAGCGGCTCTCCTCGACCTCCAGTTCCAGCCGGCCCGCGCTGCCGTTGAACATCACCCGGTAGCCCTCCCACGGGGAGTAGGCGGTCAGGTGGTACGTCATCGTCGCGCCGCGCGAGTAGCGCACGAGGACGGACATGTCGTCCTCGATACTGATCGGCCCGTCGAAGACGTTCCGGTCGCGCAGGTATCCGTCGTCCCGCTCGGCGTCCAGATAGAGGGCGCGCAGGGTGTCGTTGGCCGCGAGGTCCAGGGCGAAGGGGTCGTCGG
>NZ_JBHUQX010000426.1:0-7813 GCF_042674225.1 Streptomyces sp. NPDC056948 | reverse complement strand
GCATGGAGGACGGCGCCTGGGCCGCCGCGTCCCGGGCGGACCCCGCCCCGGCCGACCGGACCTCGCCGACCGCCTCCCGCACGACCCCCGCCCCTGGCAGGGAATCCGTCCCGGCGAGCCGCCCGGCGGGCAGCACCCCCGCCACCGTCTCCCGCACCGCTTCCGTCACCGCCGTCAGCACGGCCGGCGCCCCGGCCCCGAGGTCCAGCGGGGCCCGCCGCTCCCCCACCACGGTGCCCCGCAGATCCACCAGCACGGCCCGTACCTCGTCCCGGTCCAGATGGACCCCCACCGCGTGCCCCGCCTCGGGCACCAGCCGCAGCACGGTCCGCGGCTTGCCCCCCGTAGAGGCCCGTCGTCCGGCTTCCGCCGCGAGGCCGTCCTCCCGCAGCCGGGCCGTGATCTTGCTGACCGCCTGCGGGGTGAGCCCGGTCCGCTCGGCGAGTTCGAGCCGGCTGATGCCGTCGGCTCCGGCCGTCCGCAGCAGGTCGAGCACCAGCGCGGCGTTGTGACTGCGCAACACGAGCAGGTTCACCCCACCTCCGCTGCCGCGCATGCCGCCCATCCCGCCCATCCCGCCCGTACGGTCGTCCGCCCTGTTCACGCTCCCCATTGTCCCCGGCGCTTGCACTTTGGCAACAGCGTTGCGAAAGTGGATGCCATGACTGGCACACCCCTCGGCACGGGCCCCGGCACAGCCCCCGGCTCGCCCCTCCGCGTCGGCCTCGTCGGCTACGGCCTCGCCGGCTCCGTCTTCCACGCCCCGCTGATCGCCGCCACCGAGGGCCTCACCCTCGACACGGTGGTCACCTCGAACCCCGAACGGCAGCAGCAGGCCCGTGCCGAGTTCCCGGACGTACGCTTCGCCGCCACGCCGGACGAGCTGTTCGACCGGGCCGCCGAGCTGGACCTGATCGTCATCGCGTCCCCGAACAAGACGCACGTGCCACTCGCCACCACCGCCCTCAAGGCCGGTCTGCCGGTCGTGGTCGACAAGCCCGTCGCGGGCACGGCGGCCGAGGCCCGCGAGCTGGCCGCCCTCGCCAAGGAGCGCGGCCTGCTCCTCTCCGTCTTCCAGAACCGCCGCTGGGACAACGACTTCCTCACCCTGCGCAAGCTGCTGAACGAGGGCGAGCTGGGCGACGTCCTGCGCTTCGAATCCCGCTTCGAGCGCTGGCGCCCGCAACTGAAGGGCGGCTGGCGGGAGTCCGGCGACCCCGCAGAGATCGGAGGTCTGCTCTACGACCTCGGCAGCCACGTCGCCGACCAGGCCATGGCCCTCTTCGGCCCGGCGGCCTCCGTCTACGCGGAGTCGGACATCCGCCGCGCGGGCGCCGAGACGGACGACGACACGTTCATCGCGATCACGCACACGAACGGCGTCCGCTCCCACCTCTACGTCTCCGCGACGACCGCCCAACTCGGCCCCCGCTTCCGCGTCCTGGGCTCCACCGCCGGCTACGTCAAGTACGGCCTCGACCCCCAGGAGGCCGCGCTCCGGGACGGCCTGCGCCCCGGGCCCGGCTGGGGCGTCGAGCCCGAGTCGCAGTGGGGCCGCGTGGGCTCGGGCGAGTCCCCCGTAACAGGCGGCGGCCGCCCCGAACCGACCCGCCCCGGGGACTACCCCGCTTACTATGCGGCCGTGGCGAAGGCCCTGCTCGAGGGCGGTCCCAACCCGGTGACCGCGCTGGAGGCGGCCGCCGCCCTGGACGTACTGGAGGCCGCCCGTCGTTCGGCCCGCGAGAAGGTGACGGTGAACCTGTGACGCACAAGAGCTCGCACAACCCTTCGCACCACCAGGAACTCGGCCCCAAGTTCCAGCCGGAGCTCACGCCGAGCCTGGAGGAACTGGAGACGCAGGAACGCCGCCTGGTCTTCCGCCAGTTCACCTACGACGACGCCTGGGCGCTCGGCTCGCTCCTCGTCGAACTGGCCCGGGAGCGGCAGGCCCCGCTCGCCATCGACATCCACCGCGCCGGCCAGCAGCTCTTCCACGCGGCGCTGCCCGGCTCCACCCCGGACAACGACGCCTGGATCGCCCGCAAGCGCCGGGTCGTCGAGCGCTACGGCTCCGCCTCCTACCTGGTGGGCACCCGCTTCCGCGCCAAGGGCACGACGTTCGAGGAGTCCTCGCGCCTCGACCCCGACACCTACGCGGCACACGGCGGCTCCTTCCCGATCACCGTCGAGGGCGTGGGCGTGATCGGCGCGGTGACGGTGTCCGGGCTGCCGCAGCTCCAGGACCACCGCTTCGTGGTGGAGGCGCTGGAGGTCTTCCTGAGCAAGGACCGCTAGCGAAAACCCGGGTACCGGGCCGGAATTAGTGCCGGATCCCTCCGGTTGGCACCTGCTGTACGCACGATCAAGCACGGCGCCCAACCGGAGGGATCACAACCGATGACCACCGCCCTGAAAGACGCCGTCGGCCGGTACGGCATCTGGAGCGTAGGCCTGCGCTCGGAGGACCCGGACCGACGCGGCGAACTCGCCGAAGCCGCCGCCGAACTGGAGGAACTCGGCTTCGGCGCCGTCTGGCTGGGCGGCAACAGCTCCGCCGCCAACGCCGCCCCGCTGATCGAGGCGACCTCCGGGCTCACCGTCGGCACCAGCATCCAGAGCATCTGGCAGCACGAGCCGGACGCCGCCGCCGCGGCCTTCGCGGAACTGGAGTCGGCCCACCCCGGGCGGTTCCTGCTGGGCCTCGGGGTGAGCCACGCCAAGCGGGTGGAGCAGTACGCCCGCCCCTACTCGGCCCTGGTCGAGCATCTCGACGGTCTGGACGCCGCCGGAGTGCCGGCGGACCGGCGCCTCCTGGCCGCCCTGGGCCCGAAGTCACTCCGGCTGGCCCGCGACCGAGCGGCGGGCTCGATCCCGTACCTGGTCACCCCGGAGCACACGGCGCACGCCCGCGAGATCCTGGGCGAGGCCCCGCTGCTGGCCCCGGAGCTGGGCGTCGTCCCGGAGACGGACCCGACCCGCGCCCGCGCCCTGGCCCGCGAGTTCCTCGGCACCTACCTCCCGCTGCCGAACTACACCAACAACTTCCTCCGGCACGGCTTCACCGAGGACGACCTCCAGAACGGCGGCAGCGACCGCCTGGTCGACGCACTGTTCGCCTGGGGCGACGACACGGCGATCCGCGCCAAGCTCGACACCTTCTTCGAGGCAGGCGCGGACCACCTCGCCCTCCAACTGATCGACGACTCCCCGAGGGACGCCCTCCCGCGGAAGGCGTGGCGCGACCTGGCAGCTCTGCTCAACTGATCCTTCTTCGGAGCGCGGTTCAGATCAGGGCCATGGCTGTCAGAACGGTCGAGCAGGCCGCGGCCGTCATCGGCCACAGCAGCCACCTCGGGCGCCCGTCGGAGACAGCGGCGGCGGCCAGCATCTCCGCCACGGCGGCGATGGCGGCCGCCGCGCCGAGATACAGGCCGCGGCTACTGGCCCCCTCCGCCAGACTCACCTGGCGCTTCTGTTCGGTCCGAAGACCTGACAACAGGTGCTCGGATTCCTTGCCCAAGGCCCTCACCGTCGCGGCATCGACGCGATCGGCGCGTGTGGGAGGACGCCCCATGTAATCGGCGATCTCGCGCACGCGCCCCGCGGCACGTGTCTCGACCACGGACACCACTCGCTCGTGCCGTGCCTGAGCGGGAGTGACCCCGGTTTCCAGCGAGGCGCGTTCGCGGGCCATCGCCTGGAGTTCGGTGAGCTCTGCCGTTCGGCGGCTTCCGTCCAGGAACGCCGTGCGCTGACCGTAGGCCAGGGCAGCGGTACCGAGCTGGGTCGCCTTGCGGGCCGCCTCGGCCTGGGCCCGCTGTTCGACGCCCGACGCGTAGATCCCCCCGAGGGGAAGCACCATCAGCAGAACCACGATGAACAGACCGAGCAGCGCGGCGGGGCGGCTCTCACCGCTCGGAGTGACGGCCGGCTGAGGGATGAGCTGCAGATCCCTGACAACGCGCCGGCGGTCAGGACCCGGCGGCCTGCGCAGGGCGGGTGGCCGCACGACGTTCGCGGCGGCCACACCGCCGATCACGGCCATTCCGACGAGCGCGGCGAACACGAGCCCCCACATGACCCACATGTCCCCGGACCGCATCGTCGCCTCTGGAGCGAGTCCGTAGGACTTGGGTTTGTCCCGTTGCAGGTCCGCGAGTCGGCGGGGCAGGTCGTAGCCGAGGTTCTTGTGCCGGTAAGCGTCGTGCAGAAAGCTCCCGGAATCGGCCGCGCTGCGCAGAGCGAACGCGGTCTGGGCGGCGATCTCGTACTCCGCCGCGGCAGTCCTGCCCTCGTGACGGATCGGCCGCAGCGCGTCGGCGCGCGCCGAGGCCGCGGCCACGTCGAAGGCCAGACGCGCGTCTTCGGTGTACACCGTGCGCACATCGTCCAGCAGCGTCTCCTGACGCGTGATCTCCTGACGCACCGCGTCCTGGTACGTCCCGGACGCCTCGCTGAACGCCCAGGCGGACAGGGGTGTCGCCACGGAGATGACGGCGAGCAGGCAGATCTGCACCCGGATGCGGAGACTGAACCGCGAGGTCGACGGGTTCACCGCGGCCCCCGCTCGTACGTGACCCGCAGCCCCTTCTTGTCGGTGAGAGCGAGGGCATCGCCCGTCACCTCCCAGGTGTGACGCTCGGCAGTGGGCACAGCGGGCCTCGCCACGAAGTCGCCTTCAGGATCGCCCGGGTCCCGGCGGGATGTGGCGGCCTTCTCGGGCTTCAGGACGAGCTGCGCCCCTTCGATCCGTGCCGCGCCTTCCGAGGTGCGGGTGACCTGGACGATGCCGTCCGGGGAGTCGTACGCGAGGACGCCCACGAACGTGTAGTCGCCGTCGGCCCGGAAGCGATAGGTGAGGGCGGCGTCACTGTTCTTCGAGTCGCTCTTCCATGTCCCGACGAGGGACTGAGGGAGTACCTGTTCACCCGTGGCGGCATCGGTGGTCCCCGGCGCCGGCGGGGGTGAGGCTGTCCTGGAGGTGGGCCCCGGGCCGGGCGGGTCACCTCGTGAGACGCACGCCGTGACGCTCCCGAGCAGCAGGGTGGAGCAGAGCACCACGCGGACCGCACCGGTGACGAGCACGTCAGCCACCGGCGATCTGACGGACATAGCTGATCCCGTCCAGCTTCAGATTCTCGAAGACGTATCCGTAGCCGGCGTCGAATTCCTCGATCGACCAGTAGTCGTAGGGGATGGGACCGATCGATACGTACAGAGTCATGGAGGTGCCTTCGACAACCGCTGTTCCATCGAGCACGAGGCCGTTGTTGTACAGGAGGCTCACACCGCCGTCCTCGGAGAAGCGGATCTTGTCGAAGCGCACGGACGTGCCGTCCCCGTCCCATTCGCCGACCAGTTCGCTCGGAACGAAGCCCTCCGGCGCTTCGAACGTCGCTGATGGCGAGGTTTCCGGTGGCGTGGGCGTGGGCGAGGGCGGTTCTGTGCTCTCGCCCTTCGTTTCGGTGGGTGGCGGCGGATCGGGGGTCTCGTCACCCGATTCCGTGGAGGGCGGTGGACTTGACGGAGGGGATTCTCCGGAACCTCCTCCGCACCCCGCGACGATCGCCGCGATCAGTACAGCCCCTGCGATTCTGCGCACACGTAAGAACGTCATGAGCTGAGCCCTGTCTTTCTGTGTAGCCGACTACTCGGCGACCACGAACCGGAGACGGCGCCGGGGGCGCGGGCCCGAACCGCGGTCGCGGCCGCGCAACTCCTGGACGAGAGCCACGAGTACGGTGAGGGCCCAGGCGACGAGGAACGCTGTCATCTGGGCACCGGTTCCGACAGCCAGCCAGCTGACCCCCAGCCCGGCCAGCGTGATGCCGGAGGCCGCGAGAAGAACCGAGTGCCGCCGGGGACGCAGAGTCCGGACCAGGCACAGGACAGCGAGGACGAGGACCGGAACGGCCAGGGCGGACATCGTTTCGTGCCCCGTGTAGTCCGGGAAGATCAGATCCGACGCAGGCTCGTACTCTCCGTCGTACCCCTCCTCGAACAGTGTGTGGCCGGAAGGGTCCTCGTCGAGTTCGTAATAGTCCTTGGTGTAAGGGCTGTAGTAGTAGAGAGGGCCGGTGAAGTCGTCTTCGGACACGGAGGCGAGGCCGCTCTCCTCGACCGCTGCCCCGGCGGTGACGCCCGCGATGACCAGGGCGCCCGCTCCCCACCACAGAAGAGCGGATGTCAGGGGGCACCAACGGAACGCGACCAGCCCGAGGACGGCGATCGCCGACAACAGTACGAGGTAGCCACTCCCCGGCTGAAGGTGGTAGCCGAGGACGACCACGGCCGAGACCACGATCCCCAGCAGGGCGACGACGCGGTTCCCGGCAGCAAGGTGGCGCCATCTGCGCGCGGACGGCGTGCCGGCGGAGTCTGTCTGGCCGGGACCGGTGGCGGTCGCCGCAGATGGTGCGGCCGGTGCTTGATCGCCCTGGGTGGTCGCCGTCTCTCCCGGGACGGCGGGAGGTGCCGGGGCGGCGGAAGGTGCCGGGGCGGCGGGAGGCGCGGGGATGGTGGGAGGCGCCGGGATGGTGGAAGCCGCCTGCTTCGGCATCGACGCGGCCTGGGTCTGCTGTTCGGCCATCATCGTCCGCCCGATCCCCGCCCCGAGTGCCGGTGCAGGTGTCGGCGGGGTCGGAGGGGCCACCGGCAGGGCAGGGGCTTCTGTCCCTGCGAGGGCCAGAGCTCGCTGCATCTCGTCTATGCCGGCGAAGCGTTGCTCCCGGTCCTTCGACAGCGCCCGGAGCACGACGGCATCGACCGCCGCCGGGATCTGCGGCCGCAGCCTGGACGGCGCGACGGGCTCCTTGCTGATGTGCTGGTGCATCACGGCGAACGAGGAGTCGCCGATGAAAGGCGGGCGTCCCGTGAGCAGTTCATACAGAAGGCAGCCCGTGGAGTACTGATCGGAGCGACCGTCGATCGCTTCACCCGTCAGCTGCTCCGGTGACAGGTACGCGGGGGTCCCGACCGTCATTCCGGTTGCGGTCAGGCGCGTGGTGGTCTCGGCCACCACCTTGGAGATCCCGAAGTCCAGGACCTTGACCCCGCCTTCGGAGGTGAGCATGACGTTGGAAGGCTTGATGTCCCGGTGAACCAGGCCCCGCCCGTGGCTGTGGGCCAAGGCCTCCGCGATCCCCTGGCTGACGTCGAGAGCACGCTCGACCTTGAACGGCCCCTCGGCCAGTGCGTCCGCCAGGGTGCGGCCGTCGATGAACTCCATGATGAGGAACGGAGTCGTCTCGGCGTCCCGGACGTCCTCACCGACGTCGTGCAGGACGGCGATGTTGCGGTGGCTGAGCGAGGCGACGGTACGGGCCTCCCGGCGGAACCGGACCCGGAACTCCTCGTGTCTGGTCAGCTCCGGCGGCAGAAGCTTCACGGCGACCAGACGGCCGAGCTCCCGGTCCGTGGCGCGCCAGACCTGGCCCATGCCGCCACGTCCTGCTTCTTCGATCAGCTCGTACCGCTCGGCGAGTACCCGCACGGCGCTCCCCCCGTTCAGCGTCAGGGTGCGAACCCCCCACGCAAAAGCCGCCCCCGGAGCGCGCCATGAATCAGCCCACCCGCCCGCCAACCGTACTGGCTGATTTCCACACATTGAGCGTCATGAGTGTCCGAATAGGAGCGCGCACCTTGCGCGCGCTCCTACCGCGCACAACTGCGCTGGGGGCGCACCCCCGACCTGCTATATGCGCCACATACGCCGGGCGGGGAGCCGCCGACTGAACGGCAGCTCCCCGCCCCAAAGGGCGCGGGGGACAGCGCGACCAACCACGGACGCCCCGCAGCCGAAAGACCGCCCCCG
>NZ_JBHUQX010000425.1:0-7842 GCF_042674225.1 Streptomyces sp. NPDC056948 | reverse complement strand
AACCCCAACATCACGTCATCCGTGCGCCTCGACGACCTGATCGCGGCGATCAAGAAGGTTCATCAGGAACCCCTCGAACAGCTCCAGGACGCGGTGATCGCCGCCGATCACCTCGGTGAAGTGGCCGACCATCTGATCGGCCACTTCGTGGACCAGGCCCGGCGTTCGGGCGCCTCCTGGACGGACATCGGCAAGAGCATGGGGGTCACCCGGCAGGCCGCGCAGAAGCGCTTCGTGCCGAAGGAGTCGGCCGACCTCGACCCGAGCCAGGGCTTCAACCGCTACACGCCCCGCGCCCGCAACACGGTGATGGCCTCGCACAACGCGGCCAAGTCCGCGCACAACGCCGAGGGCGTGCCCGAGCACCTCGTCCTCGGGCTGCTGGCCGAGCCGGAGGGTCTGGCCGCGAAGGCGATCACCGTCCAGGGCGTGACCCTCGACGCGGTGCGCGAGGCGGCCACGGCGGCACTCCCGCCCGCCGTCGAGGAGGCCCCGGAGCTGGTGCCGTACGGCCAGGCCGCCAAGAAGGTCCTGGAGCTCACCTTCCGCGAGGCCCTGCGCCTCGGCCACAACTACATCGGCACCGAGCACATCCTGCTGGCCCTGCTGGAGCACGAGAACGGCGAGGGCGTCCTCAGCGGCCTCGGCATCGACAAGGAACGGACCGAGCAGTACGTCGTGACGGTGCTGGAGAAGATCATGCTGGCGCAGAAGGAGACGCCGGACGAGGCCTGACAGGGCCTGCCGAGGCCGGACGAGGCCTGACGAGGCGGCGATCGGGGGGGCGTTGTCAGACCCCCCTGTCAGACTCGCGGCATGACCGACCGGTGGGCGCTCGCTCCGGCCGAGGACGGTGGCGTGGACGTCGCCCCCCTCGGTCCGGACGGGCTGCCCGCCGGGCCGGTGCGGCGGGAGCCGGATCCCGCCGAGGCCGTGCGGAGCCGTCCCGGCGTCACGCGGTGGGTGTGGCGGTCCACCGCCGAGGTCTACCCGCGCCTGCTCGCCACGGGGGTGCGAGTCGAGCGGTGCTACGACATCGAGGCCGCCGAGACACTCCTCCTCGGCCACGAGGGGCGGTACGGGGAACCACGCTCGGCCGCGGCCGCCCTGGCCCGGCTGCGCGGCGGCCCCGTACCGCCCGATCCGCCCCAGCGCTCCGCCGAACCGGGCTCGCAGTCCTCGCTGTTCGAGCCGCAGGGCGTCCCGCTGCCCCTGCCCGACCTCCTCGCGGTCTACGCCGAGCAGCAGCGGCGGCACGCGAGCGCCGAGCACCCCGACCGCATGCGGCTGCTCACGGCCGCCGAGTCGGCGGGCATGCTGGTGGCCGCCGAGATGAACCGCTCCGGGCTGCCCTGGCGCGCCGAGGTGCACCGCGCGGTGCTGCACGACCTGCTGGGCGAGCGGTACGCGGGCGGCGGCGAGCCCCGCCGGCTGGCCGAACTGGCCGACGAGGTGTCCACCGCGTTCGGCCGCCGGGTGCGGCCCGACCTGCCGGCCGACGTGGTCAAGGCCTTCTCCCAGGCCGGGATCAAGGTCTCCTCGACCCGCCGCTGGGAGATCGAGTCGATCGACCACCCCGCCGTGAAACCCCTGATCGAGTACAAGAAGCTGTACCGCATCTGGGTCGCCCACGGCTGGTCCTGGCTCCAGGACTGGGTGCGCGAGGGGCGGTTCAGACCCGAGTTCCTCGCGGGCGGGACGGTGACCGGGCGCTGGGTCACCAACGGCGGGGGCGGGCTCCAGATCCCCAAGGTGATCCGGCGGGCCGTGGTCGCCGACCCCGGCTGGCGGCTCGTCGTCGCCGACGCCGACCAGATGGAGCCGCGCGTCCTCGCGGCGATCTCCCGCGACCCCGGGCTGATGGAGGTGGCGGGCCGGGAGACCGACCTGTACCAGTCCGTCTCCGACCGTGCCTTCTCCGGAGACCGCTCCCAGGCCAAACTCGCCGTGCTCGGCGCGGTCTACGGCCAGACCTCCGGCGACGGCCTGAAGAACCTCGCCGCGCTCAGACGCCGCTTCCCCAAGGCGGTGGCGTACGTCGACGACGCGGCCCGCGCCGGCGAGGAGGGCCGGCTCGTGCGGACCTGGCTCGGCCGGACGTGCCCGCCCGCGGCCCGGGCGACGGACGACGGGACGGAGGAGGCCGGCATCCCCGTCGCCGACGACGACCACCCCGACGTCGCCGCCCCATGGGTGCCCGGCTACGCCTCCACCAACGCCCGCGCCCGCGGCCGCTTCGCCCGGAACTTCGTCGTCCAGGGCAGCGCCGCCGACTGGGCCCTGCTTCTGCTCGCCGCGCTGCGCAAGACCTGCGCGGGCCTCGCGGCCGAACTGGTCTTCTTCCAGCACGACGAGGTGATCGTGCACTGCCCCGAGGAGGAGACGGCAGCGGTCGTGACAGCGATCCAGGAAGCAGCGTCCCTGGCCGGCGAACTGACCTTCGGCCGGACGCCGGTGCGGTTTCCGTTCACCACGGCGGTGGTGGAGTGCTATGCGGATGCCAAGTGATCACTGCGTCGGATCTGGCCCCGCGCCGCACGCGATCGCGACCGCATCCACGCCACACCGGTGTCAGATGACGGGCGGCCTTCCCAACCGCGTGAGCCGCCACACCGTGCGCCAGCGCATGGGCCGCCGCTCCCCCGCCGACTCCCGTACGCCTTCCAGGAATCCGCCGAACCACGCACGCAACCCGGCGGCGGAACGGTTCCGTGCGAGGGTGAGCAGCACCCACACGCCCAGATGGACGGGGACGAGCGCGACCGGCAGCCGGCGGCGGGCCAGCCAGACCCGGTTGCGGGCGTTCACGCGGTAGTAGATGGCGTGCCGGGCGGGCGAGGTCTTGGGGTGCTGGAGCAGCAGTTCGGGCGCGTAGAGGATGTGCCAGTCCGCGTCGGCCGCGCGCCAGGCCAGGTCGGTCTCCTCATGGGCGAAGAAGAACTCGGCGGGCCAGTCGCCGACCTCGTCGAGCATGGCCATCCGCAGCGCGTGCCCGCCGCCGAGGAAGCCGGTGACGTAGCCGCCCCGCATGGGGTCCGAGCCGCCGATCCGGGGCACGTGCCGCTGCTGCGTCTCACCGAGTTCGTCGGCGATGCGGAACCCGACGATTCCGAGCCGTTCGTCGGCGACGTACAGGTCGCGCACGCGGCGCAGCACATCGGCGTCCACGAGCAGCCCGTCGTCGTCGAGGTCGATGACGACGTCGACATCACCGAACTCCCGCAGCCGCGCCAGGGCCGCGTTCCGCCCACCGGGGCACCCGAGGTTCTCGTCGAGCTCGATGGGGGTGACCTCACCGGGCAGCGACAGCCGCCCGGCGAACTCGGGCAGCGGGCAGCCGTTGCCGACGATCACGATCCGCTCGGGCGGCACGTCCTGCTTGGCCACGGAACGGAGCAGCGCGTCGACCTCCTCGGGCCGATTGCCCATCGTCACCACGGCGACGGCGATCCTGGGCGCCCCCATGTCCTCACCTCATCACGGTCGGCAACTGACGGGTCGACGGGCGATGCTAGCCGTTCACGATAAGGCCCCCTTAAGTACGCCTCCCGTACCGCGGTTCTCCTACGCCGTTCGGCCGAACCGGCACCCGACCCGATCGGGCACAGGATGTCGGGTCCGGCAGGGGGCGCGCTGCCTAGCGTGGTGGACACCGAAGAGGCACTGAAAAGGAAGGAACCGGGCGTGCTGGAGCGGCTCAACCAGGCCATGGAACACATCGAGCGCCACCTCGACGACTCGGTGGACGCCGTGGAACTGGCGCGGATCGCGGCCACCTCGGAGTACCACCTGCGTCGCATGTTCTCCGCACTGGCAGGCATGCCCCTGTCGGAGTACATCCGGCGCCGGCGGCTCACCGTGGCGGGCGCGGAGGTGCTCGCGGGCGGCGAGACGCTGCTGGAGATCGCGGTGCGCTACGGCTACGGCTCCGGCGAGGCGTTCGCCCGGGCGTTCCGCACGATGCACGGCGTGGGACCGGGCGAGGCCCGGCGCACCGGCGCCGCGCTCGTCTCCCAGCCCCGGCTGACCTTCCGCCTCACCGTCGAAGGGAGCAGCAGCATGCACTACCGAGTGGTGGACCGTCCGGCCTTCACCGTCACCGGCTTCAAGACCAGGATCCCCCTGATCCACTCAGGCCCCAACGAGGCGATCATCGACTTCGTCCGCGGCCTCGACAAGCAAGCCCTGGAGCACCTGAAGAAACTGTCCGACCAGGAGCCGCACGGCTTCGTCGCGGTCTGCGACGACCTGGACCCGAGCCGAGCCGAGGGCACGGAACTCGACTACTACCACGCCGTGATCACCTCGTCCCCGGCTCCGGAGGGCACCACACCCCTCCCCGTCCCCTCCGGCACCTGGGCGGTCTTCACCACCTCCGGCCCGGCCCCGCAGGCCATCCAGGAACTGTGGCGAGACGTCTTCACCGAGTGGTTCCCGTCCAACCCGTACCGCAGCCGCCCCGGCCCGGAGATCCTCCGGACCGAACTGTCGACGGACGGCACCCGGGCGGACGCCGAGCTGTGGCTGCCGGTGGAGCGGGAAGCCGCCCACTGACACCAAAAACCCCAGGTCGGATTCCATCCGACCTGGGGTTCCAGTGGAGCCGCCTTCGGGATTCGAACCCGAGACCTACGCATTACGAGTGCGTTGCTCTGGCCATCTGAGCTAAGGCGGCGCGCTGTCCGCACTATGGTGCGATCAGCAACGACGGTAAGTCTACACAGTTTCGAAGGGTGCTCCGTACCGGCCCCGGAGGCGTGCATTCCAGGGCCGGGAGGGCGTTTATGAGCAGCGCTTTCCGTCCTCGGGCGGGGTGCCGCGCAGGAGGTAGGCGTTGATCGTGCGGTCGATGCAGGCGCTGCCGCGGCCGTAGGCGGTGTGGCCGTCGCCCTCGTAGGTGAGGAGGCGGGCCGAGGAGAGCTGGCCGGCCAGGGCCCGCGCCCAGCGGTACGGGGTCGCCGGGTCGCGGGTGGTGCCGACCACCACGATGGGGGCCGCGCCCTTCGCCTCGATGCGGCGCGGCTCGCCCGTGGCGTGCACCGGCCAGTACGCGCAGTTCAGCGAGGCCCAGGCGAGGCCCTCGCCGAATACGGGTGACGCCTTCTTGAAGTCCGGCAGCGCCCCGCGCACCTGGTCGGGGGTGTCGAAGGCGGGCGGCAGGTCCAGGCAGTTCACCGCCGCGTTGGCGAACATCAGGTTGCTGTAGGCGCCGTCGGCGTCCCGCTCGTAGTAGCCGTCGGACAGGACGAGGAGTCCTGCGCCGTCGTCCTCCTTCATCGCGGACGTCAGCGCCTCGCGGAGCTGCGGCCAGGCGCCCTCGTCGTACATGGCCGCGATCACACCGGTCGTGGCGAGCGACTCGGTGAGGCGGCGGCCGTCGGGGTCGCCGGTGGGGACGGGCTGGTCGTCCAACTCCTCGAAGAACGCCTTCAGGTTCTTGCCCACCCGCTCGGGCGAGGTGCCCGCGCCGCCCAGCGGGCAGTCGCTCTGCCGTACGCAGTCCCGCGCGAACGACCGGAACGCCGTCTCGAAGCCCGCCGTCTGTTCCAGGTTCAGCCGCCGCGCGGACAGCGACGGGTCCATCGCGCCGTCCAGCACCAGCCGGCCCGCCCGGTCCGGGAAGAGCCCGGCGTACGTCGCCCCGAGGAACGTCCCGTAGGAGGCGCCGACGTAGTTCAGCTTCTTGTCGCCGAGCGCCGCCCGCACGATGTCCATGTCCCGGGCCGCCTCCACGGTGGACACATGGCGCAGCAGCCTGGGCGCGTCCGCGCCGCAGCCCTCGGCGAACGTCCGGTACGCCGCGACCAGCCCGTTCCCCTCCTTCCCGTCGTCGGGTGTGATGTCCGTCTGCGTGTACGTGTCCATGTCCGGCCCGTCCAGACACTCGACGGGCTCGCTGCGGGCCACGCCGCGCGGGTCGACCGCCACCATGTCGTAGCGGGCCCGGACCTCGGCCGGATAGCCGATGCCGGCGTACGACTCCATGTAGCCGATCGCCGAACCGCCCGGCCCGCCGGGGTTCACGAGCAACGAGCCCAGGCGCTCGCCCGTGGCCTTCTTGCGGGCGACGGCGAGCCGGACGTCACCGGCGGACGGCGTGGCGTAGTCGAGCGGCGCCTTGACGGTGGCGCACTCGAAGCCGGGGACGCCGCAGCCGCGCCAGGCCGGCTTCTGCGCGTAGTACGACGCGAGCGCCGCGGGGACGGCCTTCGGCAACGCGGCCAGTGCCGCCGGCTCCGCGGCCGCCGAGGCCGCGGACGTCGTCGGGGTCCCCGAGGAGCAGGCGGAGACCAGCAGCGCGGCCGTGGCGAGGAGGCCTACAGCGGTCCTCACTCCGCCACGGGCCCTGCGGTGTGCGCCGCCGGAGCCCGCGCGGCGGCGAGCGGGACTGGAGGCGGAGCGGGAGGTGCGCCTTGTGTACATCCAGCGAGCGTAACTCTGCGCGATGGAATGAGTGCCGTGCGTGCGTGTCGCGCCTCGTACGAGTTACAACGTCAACCCCACGTTCCCCGCGTCTCCCCGCCCCACCGGGTGTCAGCCCGCTCTGAGCGCCATCGTCATCGCCTCCACGGCGAGCAGCGGCGCCACGTTGCGGTCGAGCGCGTCACGGCAGCCGGCGATCGCCTCGATGCGGCGGAGCGTGGACTCCGGGGAGCTGCCGCGGGCCAGCCGCTCCAGAGCGTCCTCGGCGTCCGCGTTGGCGATGGCCACCCGGGAGCCGAGCTGAAGGGCGAGGACATCGCGGTAGAACGCCGTGAGGTCGGTCAGGGCGAGGTCGAGGCTGTCGCGCTGCGTGCGCGTTCTGCGGCGCTTCTGCTTGTCCTCCAGGTCCTTCATCACGCCCGCCGTGCCACGCGGCATCCGGCCGCCCTGGACCGCGCCGAGAGCGGCCTTCAGCTCCTCGGTCTCCTTGGTGTCCATCTCCTCGGCGAGCTGCTTGGCGTCCTCGGCGGCCGCGTCGACCAGCTCCTGGGCGGCCTTGAGCGCGCCGCCGACCTCCTCCACGCGCAGCGGCATCCTCAGCACGGCGGCTCGGCGTTCGCGCGCGGCCGGGTCGGTGGCCAGGCGGCGGGCCCGGTCGACGTGGCCCTGGGTCGCGCGGGCCGCCTCGGCCGCGGCGTTCGGCTCGATGCCCTCGCGTCGTACGAGCATGTCGGCGATGGCGTCGACCGACGGCGTGCTCAGGTTCAGATGGCGGCAGCGGGAGCGGATGGTCGGCAGGACGTCCTCGATGGAGGGGGCGCACAGCAGCCAGACCGTGCGGGGCGCGGGCTCCTCCACGGCCTTCAGGACGGCGTTGGCCGACTTCTCGTTCAGCCGCTCGGCGTCCTCGACGAGGATGATCTGCCAGCGGCCGGTGGCCGGCGAGGTGAACGACTTGCGGACGGTGTCGCGCATGTCGTCGGCGAGGATCTGCGAGCCGACCGCGGCCACGGTGGTGACGTCGGCGTGCGTGCCCACCAGTGCCGTATGACATCCGTCGCAGAAGCCGCAGCCCGGGGAGCCGCCGAGGGCCCGGTCGGGGCTGACGCACTGCAGCGCCGCCGCGAAGGCCCGCGCCACCTGGTTCCGCCCCGCTCCGGGCGGGCCCGTGAACAGCCACGCGTGGGTCATCTTCGACGCCTCGGGCGGAGGGGTGCCGGTGACGGCCGCGGTGACCAGGGCGTCGGCGTCCCTGGCGGCAGCGTCAAGCTGCGCGCTCACCCTCTCCTGCCCGACGAGGTCGTCCCACACGGTCATGGGTCACGCCGCCCTTCCGTCACGTCCGCGTCCACGGACCGTACTGCCGCTGCGAGGTCCATTGTGCGGGCGACCACTGACAACCCGGCCCCGGCCCTCAGC
>NZ_JBHUQX010000424.1:0-7850 GCF_042674225.1 Streptomyces sp. NPDC056948 | reverse complement strand
CGTCGTGTCCGCCCAGCCGTCACCCGGAGTTCACCCTTCCGGCCGACTCCGGCTCCCCGAGGGGACATTGGATATCCCCCGTGCACACGGTGTGCGTGTGCGCCCTGGTACCGGGGGAGAGAACATGAGCCGTACACGAAGACTTGTCCACGCGGCCGTCGGCGGGGTGGTGGCCCTGTCCTGCACATGGCCGGCCGCGCCCGCGCAGGCGGCACCCGGCGCCGAAGCGCCGGCGGGCACGGTGCGGCTCGTCACCGAGAAGCGCGTGACCGTGGACTACCCGTGGGCCGGCGCGTCCGGCCTCCAGTACCGGCCGGGAACCACCTCGGTCACCACGGTGGACTACCCCGACGCGGTCCCGCCCGCCCACGCCGGCCCGGACGACCTGGCCACCGGCACCGACGTCGTGAACACCCGCGACGGCCGGCGCGTCACCCAGAGGCACCGCTCCACGGGCGTCAGCGCCACCGTCACGATCCCCTCCGGCCAGGCCTACCGGGCCGCCGCGGGCTGGAGCGTGCTGACCATGGACGGCACCGGCGCCCTGCACGTCCTGCGCGCCGCCGCCGACGGCACCACCACGGACACCCCGGTGACCGGCTTCCCCGCGGGCGCCCGGCCCGTCCTCTACCGCACCGGCGGCTCGGTCGGCCGTCTCGCGATCGTCTATGTGCTGGACGGCAAGACGTCCGTGGGACTGACCGACCTCACGAACGGCGCCTTCCGCACGTACGTGACCAGCGCCGAGGCCACCCCGCAGCTCGCCTTCAACGACCGCTGGCTGGTCGCCGACTGGAAGGCGATCCGGGTGGACGCCGAACCCGGCACCGAGCCCACCCCCCTCACCAGGACCGACGCCCAGCTCGAAGCCGTCGTCGGCGACCAACTCCTGCTCGGCAACCCGACCTTCGTCCTGGGCGGCACCGAGGCCGCGCTGACCGCCCGCTCCCTGGTCACGGGCGCCTCGAGCACCGTGCTCACCTCGTCCTTCGGCGGAATCGGCCCGACCCTGGACGGCGCAGCGCTGGCCACCGCGGGCCCCTCCAGCCTCGACTGGGAGATCCACCGGATCACCCTCAACGGCAGCGGCGGCCTCACCACCACCAAGGTGGCCCGGGTCCCCGCGGCCTCGACCGGAGTGCAGGGACTGGCCGTCGCCGGCGGCGAGTTGTTCCTCTACGGCGCGACACCGGGCGCCTCGCTCCGCTACAACGGCTTCCGGCTGGACGCCGCCGGCCGGCCCGACGGCCCCCAGACCCGCCGCAGCCCCGCGCTGGACACGTCCACCTGCCTCACCGGCGACGCCGCCTGCCCCCAGCACGAGGCCCTGGGCGACGGCCGGGTCGCCTACCTGTGGACCAGCGACACGGGCCAGGAATCCGTCCTCGACGTCGGCCTCGACACCACCACCCTCCTCAACGGGCCCACGGACGGCGACTCCGGCGGCCGCCTCGCCGGCAGCACCGGCCGCTACGTGCTCTACAACGGCGGCTCCGGCAAGCAGCGGCTCGTCGACTTCCCGCGCGCCGCGACCGGCGGCGAGACCACCCTCACCCGCGACCGCACCGCCGCCGCCGTCTGGGGGCAGACCCTGTGGACACCGGGCAGCACCCAGGGCGCGGTCACCGGCCGCAACCTCAAGACCGGCACGGTCACCACCCTCGCCACCGGCGCCCCCTGCACCCCCACCGACATCCAGGCCGTCAACACCTGGCTGTACTGGTCCTGCGGCAGCTCCGCGGGCGTCTACGACCGGGCCACGAACCGCAGGATCACGGTCCCGGCCGACATCGGCCCGGCCCGCCTCGCCGACGGCTTCCTGCTCCGCGAGAACCGCACCACCCACGACCTGCTGCTCACCGACTTCCACACCGGCACGGCGAGCACCCGCACCCTGGTCAGGCTGCCGGCCGCGGACCAGAACACCGGCGGCAGCAACGGCCGCTGGGCCGTCGACCGCTTCGGCGGCCACGTCGCCTACCTCAACGGCACGTACGGCGAGGTGTCGATCGTCCCCAGCGGCGTCCCCACCTCACCGCTCGCCCAGACGGAGGCCCAGGTCTACTCGCCGTCCGTGATCGGCAGATCGTTCCCCTGGTCGCCGGTCTGGCAGCTGAACAAGCCGTCCACCTGGACCCTGACCCTGACCACGGCCTCCGGCACCGTCGTCCGCACCCTGACCGGCGCCTCCACCGGAGCCGCCGTACGCCCCGCCTGGGACGGCACCACCGACACCGGCGCCGGGGCCCCGTCCGGCGGCTACGCCTGGAGGCTCAGCGCCCACCCCCGCGACGGCCAGGGGCCGGACCTCACGCTCTCCGGCACGATGACCCTGGGCTGAGCGCGGGGCGCGGTGGGTACGGTCGGACCATGAGCATCCAAGCCGTGGTCTGGGACGTCGACGACACCCTCTTCGACTACACCACCGCCGACCGCCTCGGCATGCGCGCCCACCTGACGACCGAGGGCCTGCTCGACGACTACGACACCGTCGACCAGGCCCTCGCCCGCTGGCGGGAGATCACCGACCTGCAATGGGCGCGCTTCGCGGCGGGGGAGGCCACGTTCGAGGCCCAGCGGCGCGACCGCGTACGGGTGTTCCTGGGCCGGGAGCTGACCGACGCCGAGGCCGACGCGTGGTTCCGGCGGTACCGCGCCCACTACGAGGAGGTCTGGACCCTCTTCCCGGACGTCCTGCCCGTCCTGGACGCCCTCGCCGCAAGCCACCGGCACGCCGTGCTCTCCAACTCCAGCATCCACGTCCAGGACCACAAGCTGCGCGTCCTCGGCGTCCACGACCGCTTCGAGAGCATCCTGTGCGCCGCCGAGCTCGGCGTCTCCAAGCCCGAGGCCGGGGCGTTCCTCGCCGCCTGCACGGCCCTCGATCTGCCGCCGCACCAGGTCGCCTACGTCGGTGACCACCCGGAGATCGACGGGCGGGGCGCCGCCGACGCCGGGCTGCTGTCGGTGTGGATCGACCGCGGCGGCATGTACGCCACGATCGAGCCGCCCGTCGGTCCGCACCGCATCGCCTCCCTCGCCGAACTGCCCTCTCTGCTCGGCACGGATAGTCGTTTTGGAGCCCCGTCCACCTTCAGGTAATGTTCTTCCTGCGCCGCGGGGAGCGGGCCGGAAGGCAGGAACCCCCAGGCGCATTACTAGAACAAGAACCCCATCAGGGGCTTGCGTTCCAGTGGCCTATGGTGTAATTGGCAGCACGACTGATTCTGGTTCAGTTAGTCTTGGTTCGAGTCCAGGTAGGCCAGCTCGCAGAGCTCATCTGCAAGGCCCCCGTTGTGTAGCGGCCTAGCACGCCGCCCTCTCAAGGCGGTAGCGCCGGTTCGAATCCGGTCGGGGGTACAGGGTTCCGAAAGATCGACGATCATCTCGGAACTGCTAGGGCCCCCGTTGTGTAGCGGCCTAGCACGCCGCCCTCTCAAGGCGGTAGCGCCGGTTCGAATCCGGTCGGGGGTACTGACTGGTCTAAACCACATTGGTCTATGGTGTAATTGGCAGCACGGCTGATTCTGGTTCAGTTAGTCTTGGTTCGAGTCCAGGTAGACCAGCTCGGACCTGCGGAAACGCAGGCTCCACGCCCCCGTTGTGTAGCGGCCTAGCACGCCGCCCTCTCAAGGCGGTAGCGCCGGTTCGAATCCGGTCGGGGGTACATGCGAGAAAGGCCCTCCACTTCGGTGGGGGGCCTTTTCGTGTCCAACCTCAGGGGCGCGGGGAACTGCGCGACCAGCCACGGCGGGCCGGCACTCGACAGCGAAACCACACCTGCTGCGACGCCTGGTCGGGGAAAGCCTGCCGCGGCGTTGAGGCCTGCTCTCCCCAAGGGCGATCAGTCGGTTCAGCCGGTGCGTCGCAGCGCCTCGGAGAGGCGCCCCGCCGCATCGATCACAGCCTGCGCATGCATCCGCCCCGGATGCCGCGTCAACCGCTCGATCGGCCCGGACACCGACACGGCCGCCACCACACGGTTCGACGGCCCCCGCACCGGCGCGGAGACGGACGCGACGCCCGGCTCGCGCTCGCCGATCGACTGGGCCCAGCCCCGGCGCCGTACGCCCGACAGGGCCGTCGCCGTGAATCGGGCGCCCTGCAGGCCGCGGTGCAGCCGCTCCGGCTCCTCCCAGGCCATCAGGATCTGTGCCGAGGAGCCGGCCTTCATGGTGAGCGTCGAGCCGACCGGGACCGTGTCCCGGAGTCCGGACAGACGCTCCGCCGCGGCGACGCAGATACGCATGTCGCCTTGGCGGCGGTAGAGCTGCGCGCTCTCGCCCGTGATGTCACGGACGTGGGTGAGCACCGGGCCGGCGGTGGCGAGGAGACGGTCCTCACCCGCGGCCGCGGCGAGTTCTGCGAGGCGGGGGCCGAGAATGAAACGGCCCTGCATGTCGCGCGCCACCATGCGGTGGTGTTCCAGGGCCACGGCCAGGCGGTGGGCCGTGGGTCGTGCCAGTCCGGTGGCACCGACCAGGCCCGCGAGGGTGGCCGGACCGGACTCCAGAGCGCTCAGGACGAGGGCCGCCTTGTCCAGAACGCCGACGCCGCTACTGTTGTCCATGAAACGATACTCGCGTCTCACTCTGTGAAACGCAAGTTCAATTTTCCGTGGAACCCGCCACTCTGGAAGACACGAAGTCACAACGGCCCGTGACGTACGGGCCTGGCGGCGGATGCGCGGAATCCAGGGGCGCGGGCCCGCCTCCTCAAGATCTCTAGTTGGGCCGGCGGATCGTCGTCGGCCGGAGGGAACAGCGATGGGTAGGACACTCGCGGAGAAAGTCTGGGACGACCATGTCGTCCGGCGCGCCGAGGGCGAGCCCGACCTTCTCTTCATCGATCTGCACCTGCTGCACGAGGTGACCAGCCCGCAGGCCTTCGATGGCCTCCGCAAGAGCGGCCGCAAGGTGCGGCGCCTCGACCTCACCATCGCCACCGAGGACCACAACACCCCCACCCTCGACATCGACAAGCCCATCGCCGACCCGGTCTCCCGGATCCAGCTCGAGACGCTGCGCAAGAACGCCGCCGACTTCGGCGTGCGCCTGCACCCGCTGGGCGACGTCGAGCAGGGCGTCGTGCACGTCGTCGGCCCGCAGCTCGGTCTGACCCAGCCCGGCACCACCGTCGTCTGCGGCGACTCGCACACCTCCACGCACGGTGCCTTCGGCGCGCTGGCGTTCGGCATCGGCACCTCCCAGGTGGAGCACGTGCTGGCCACCCAGACGCTGCCGATGTCCCGCCCGAAGACCATGGCGATCACGGTCAACGGCGAACTGCCCGACGGTGTCACCGCCAAGGACCTGATCCTGGCGATCATCGCGCGGATCGGCACCGGCGGCGGCCAGGGCTACGTCCTGGAGTACCGCGGCGAGGCCATCGAGAAGCTCTCGATGGAGTCCCGCATGACCATCTGCAACATGTCGATCGAGGCCGGTGCCCGCGCGGGCATGATCGCCCCGGACGAGACCACCTTCGCGTACCTCCAGGGCCGCCCGCACGCCCCTGAGGGTGCCGACTGGGACGCGGCCGTCGAGTACTGGAAGACGCTCAGGACGGACGAGGGCGCCGAGTTCGACGCCGAGGTCGTCATCGACGCCACCGAGCTGGCGCCGTTCGTCACCTGGGGCACCAACCCCGGCCAGGGCGCACCCCTTTCGGCGTCCGTCCCCGACCCTGCTTCGTACGAAGACGCATCGGAGCGCTTCGCCGCCGAAAAGGCCCTGGAGTACATGGGGTTGGAGGCGGGACAGCCGCTGCGCTCCATCAAGGTGGACACCGTCTTCGTAGGCTCCTGCACCAACGGCCGCATCGAGGACCTGCGTGCCGCGGCCGAGATCGTGAAGGACCGCAAAGTCGCCGACGGCGTACGGATGCTGGTCGTCCCGGGCTCCGCGCGGGTCGGTCTGCAGGCCGTTTCCGAGGGTCTGGACGTCGTTTTCAAGGACGCCGGCGCCGAATGGCGGCACGCGGGCTGCTCGATGTGTCTGGGCATGAACCCCGACCAGCTCGCCCCGGGGGAGCGCTCCGCTTCCACCTCGAACCGCAACTTCGAGGGCCGGCAGGGCAAGGGCGGCCGTACGCACCTGGTGTCGCCGCAGGTCGCGGCCGCGACCGCCGTCCTGGGCCACCTTGCCTCCCCGGCCGACCTGTCCGCCGCCGACACCCGTACGCCCGCTGGAGTCTGATCAGCCATGGAAGCCTTCACCACCCACACCGGCCGGGCCGTCCCGCTGCGCCGCAGCAACGTCGACACCGACCAGATCATCCCCGCCCACTGGCTCAAGAAGGTCACGCGCGACGGGTTCGAGGACGGGCTGTTCGAGGCCTGGCGCAAGGACGAGTCGTTCGTGCTCAACCAGCCCGAGCGGCAGGGCGCGACCGTCCTGGTCGCCGGCTCCGACTTCGGCACCGGCTCCTCCCGTGAGCACGCCGTCTGGGCGCTGCAGAACTACGGCTTCAAGACCGTGATCTCCTCCCGCTTCGCCGATATCTTCCGCGGCAACTCGCTCAAGAACGGCCTGCTCACGGTCGTTCTGGAGCAGAACATCGTGGATGCGCTGTGGGAGCTCGCCGAGAAGGACCCGCAGGCCGAGATCACCGTCGACCTGGTCGCCCGCGAGGTGCGCGCCGAGGGCGTCACCGCCTCGTTCGAGCTGGACGAGAACTCCCGCTGGCGGCTGCTGAACGGCCTCGACGACATCTCGATCACCCTCCAGAACGAGGCCGACATCGCCGCGTACGAGGCGAAGCGCCCCGCGTTCAAGCCGCAGACGCTCCCGATCTGATCCGGAGCACGATCCGCCGCCCCTGAACAAGGCGACTTTCGGCCACCGCAACACCCCCTCTGTACCCCCGATCAGCCCGATCGGGGGTACAGCCGTGTCTGCACCCGAACGGCCCTGTCCGCCCGGAGCGTGACGCTCAACTTCCCACGTTATGCCGGTGGTTGCCGGGGTACGCGAGGTGTACAGCCGCGACTTCCACACGTGCCCGGAAGGCCGTTTGCGGCGGCAGTTGTCCCCTGCGCAGGCGACAACTCGCCCCAGATGGCACAATCTGTGCATGGAACACGACGGCCAACTCGAGCTCTATGCGGCAGTCGCGGGCCAACTCAAGGAAGCGCACGCAAGAGTGCGCGCACTGCAAGTCCCGGAGGGCGTACGGATGGCGCTGACCCGGAAGCTGCTGGTCATTACGGCCGCGGCCAAGCACGATCTCGCCGACGCGGCAAGGCGGCTGGAACGGTTCACCGTGGACCTCGACGAGGGACGTCTCCCCGACGAGGAACGCTGAAACCGGACGACACCGTCGAGTTCGTTGCGGCACAAGGGTGAGAAGCCCGTTTCGTGTTTGATTTGCGGTATATATCTGCCTAACGTGCGAAAAAGCTTGAACACTTTCGTTCTGGCGATGTCTCCGAAGGGGAAGACGTGAACAAGGCGCAGCTCGTAGAAGCGATTGCCGACAAGATGGGCGGCCGACAGCAGGCCGCCGAGGCTGTCGACCATGTACTGGACGCCATCGTCCGCGCGGTCGTCTCGGGTGAGCGGGTGTCGGTCACCGGCTTCGGTTCGTTCGAGAAGGTCGACCGTCCGGCGCGTTACGCCCGTAACCCCCAGACGGGCGAGCGGGTTCGGGTCAAGAAGACCTCCGTTCCGCGCTTCCGTGCGGGTCAGGGCTTCAAGGACCTGGTCAGCGGCTCGAAGAAGCTGCCGCGCGGTGGCGAGGTCTCGGTCAAGAAGGCGCCGAAGGGCAGCCTGACCGGCGGTGCCGGCGCGACGGTCAAGAAGGCCGCAGCGAAGAAGGCGACCGCGAAGAAGGCCGCCGCGAAGAAGACC
>NZ_JBHUQX010000423.1:0-7916 GCF_042674225.1 Streptomyces sp. NPDC056948 | reverse complement strand
GATCACGGGGGCTGGCGGGCCCGGCGTGGCCCGGTACCCGGCGGCGCGGGGGTTCCCTGTCGGACACTTCCGTCACCTGCCGGGGGTCGGAGCGGTCGGGGGGCTGACGGACACGGCGGCGGGCGCGCGGCCGGGCCGGCACCGGGCCTCGGGGCCGGCGGCGCACAGCGGCGACCGCCTGGCGGACACTCGAGCCACCCGGCCGCAGACCCGAGCCGCCACGAGCCCGCGAGCGGAAACCGCGCCGGGGGCCGGACGAACGCCGGGATCACGGGGGCAGGCGGGCCCGGCGAGGCCCGGTACCCGGCGGCGCGGGGGTTCCCTGTCGGACACTTCCGTCACCTGCCGGGGGTCGGGGCGGGGCCGTTGGGCATGGCCTCGGGGGCGAGGACGAGGGGGAGGTGCGCGGCGCTCTGCCAGACGCCGGGGGCGGCGCTGGGGACGCCCTTGACCGTGCCGTCGCGGTCGAGGAAGGCGGGGTCGCCGCCGGGCACCATGCCGAGCTCGCGGGCGCGGCGCTGGAGGGCCTCGGGGGCGGAGTAGGCGTCGATGTCCCGCTGGAGGGCCTGTTCCTCGTCGGTGAGGCTCTTGGTCTCGCGCTGGAGGTCGTCGAGCTTGAACGCGCCTTCGCTGAGGGCCGAGTTCAGCACCAGGAGGCCGATGAGACCGCCGCCGAGGAGAAGGACCACGAGGAGCACGAACGGCATGCGGGCCGCCCGCGCGGTGCCGGTCGGGAAGAGCCGCGCGAGACGGGCCGCCCTCCCCTTCAGTTCGGGTTTACTGCTCACTCACGCTCCCTCGGGTCCGGAACACCCGGCCGCCCTGCACGTGGCTCACTCGACGTCCTCTCTGATGCGCTGCGCCCCGCGCAACCGCGCCGGTGCCGCCCGCCGGTTCTCGGCGATCTCCTCTTCCGTGGGGAGTTCGGCACCGCGCGTGAGCAGCTTGAGCCGCGGCTGGTAACGCTCGGGCACGACGGGCAGTCCGGGCGGCGCGGTGGTGGCGGCGCCCGCCGCGAACACCTGCTTGACCAGCCGGTCCTCCAGCGAGTGGTACGACAGCACCGCGATCCGCCCGCTCACGTCGAGCGCCTTCACGGCGGCCGGGATCGCCCGCTCCAGGACGGAGAGCTCGCCGTTGACCTCGATGCGCAGGGCCTGGAAGGTGCGCTTGGCCGGGTTGCCGCCGGTGCGCTTGGCGGCCTGCGGCAGGGCGTCCCGGATCAGCTCGACCAGCCGCGCGCTGTTGCTGAACGGCTCCTTCTCCCGCTCGCGCACGACCGCGGACACGATCCGCTTGGCCTGCTTCTCCTCGCCGTACGCCCGGAGGATGCGCACGAGTTCGCCCGGCGGGTACGTGTTGAGGACCTCGGCGGCGCTGGCGCCGGTCGTCTGGTCCATCCGCATGTCGAGCGGGGCGTCCTGGGCGTAGGCGAAGCCGCGGTCGGCCTCGTCGAGCTGCATGGAGGAGACGCCGAGGTCGAACAGGACACCCTGCACGCGCGCGATGCCGAGCTTGTCCAGCACCTCGGGCAGTTCGTCGTACACCGCGTGGACGAGGGTGGCGCGCTCCCCGTAGGGCGCGAGACGCTCGCCGGACAGGCGCAGGGCCTCCGTGTCGCGGTCGAGGGCGACGAGCCGGGCCTCGGGGAACCGCTCGAGCAGCGCCTCGCTGTGGCCGCCGAGGCCGAGGGTGCAGTCGACGACCACCGGGTCCGGGCCCTTAAGGGCGGGTGCCAGCAGGTCCAGGCACCGCTGGAGCATCACCGGGACGTGTCGACTCTGTCCCTCCCGTCGCCCACCGCCACCCTCATTCGAATGCGCTTCGCGCCCCATTGATCCTGGGCCCTCTCAGATCCGGCGCGGGCCCACGCACCGCCGGGTCCCCGCCCGCTGCTGAAGGGGAGGCCTGCCGGCGCCGGAAGCGTCAGCCGACCGGGAGCGGGAGGAGGCCGAGCCGTACGTACGTACCGCGCACGTGGGGAGATCGCCGGGCGTCGCCGGGTCTCCGGGGAAATCAGTCCAGCAGGGAGAGTCTCGCCTCCCGCTTCGCGTCACTTTAGTCCACCGTGTCTCCCGGTCAATCAACCGGCCTGCGCGTCGCGACCGGCAGGCACGCCACCCTTGTGGGTTACCTCACTCCAAAGCCCGATGGCGTTCTTTGTCCCCTCTCACAGCGGGCCCGGAACAGTCGTGACCAGTACCGTCATGGATATGACGACTTCTGCATCAGTTCCCACGGGTTCGGAGAGCGCCATAGCCGGAAGCGGCACGGTCACCGACCGTATCGTCGACGCCAACACCCGGTACGCCGCCGACTTCGGCCACGCCGGGATGGACGCCAAGCCCGCCCTGCACGTGGCCGTCGTGGCCTGCATGGACGCGCGCCTCGACCCGCTCGCCACGCTCGGCCTCGAGCTCGGTGACTGCCACACGATCCGCAACGCCGGCGGCGTCGTCACCGACGACGTGATCCGCTCCCTCACCATCAGCCAGCGCAAGCTGGGGACGCGGAGCGTCGTCCTCGTCCACCACACCGGCTGCGGCATGGAGACCCTCACCGAGGACTTCCGGGGCGACCTGGAGGCCGAGGTCGGCCAGCGCCCGGCCTGGGCTGTGGAGTCCTTCCAGGACGCCGACCAGGACGTACGGCAGTCGATGCGGCGCGTGCGCACCTCGCCGTTCCTGCCGCACACCGACGACGTCCGCGGATTCGTCTACGACGTCGGGACCGGCCTGCTGCGGGAGATCGACCCCGCCTCCTGACCTGGTCACCCGCCCCTGGCCACCACCCCGGAGCCGGCCTGCCGTAGCTGTCGAAAACCTGTCAGTCACGCGTTCGAAAGGGTCGCAAGGCCGACATATCGCGGCCAGTTATCCACAGTCGAGTGACACGAATCGGTAACGGCAGCAAGAATGCGGGAGTGACGTCACGCTGAGCGTTTCACGCGTGGTGTCCGTGGTTCGGGGTGGGCCGGCGCGCGTCATGCGGCGTCGGTCCGGGAAAATGGGGTATCCCGTGCTCCCTGGGAGCATGGGAAAGGCCGAGGAGGGCCGGGTGACGACCTATGACGATCGAGCGAGCCTCACTGATCTGACCGCCGTGGTGGAGCGGGTGCGGGAGTCGGTGGAAGGCGTGATCGAGGGCAAGCCCGAGGTCGTACGGCTCTCGCTGACCGTACTGCTCGCCGAGGGACATCTGCTGATCGAGGACGTCCCGGGAGTCGGCAAGACGATGCTCGCCAAGGCACTGGCGCGGTCCATCGACTGCTCGGTGCAGCGCATCCAGTTCACGCCCGACCTGCTGCCGTCGGACATCACCGGTGTGTCCATCTGGGACCAGCAGCGCCGTGACTTCGAGTTCAAGCCGGGCGCGATCTTCGCGCAGGTCGTGATCGGCGACGAGATCAACCGCGCCTCGCCCAAGACGCAGTCCGCGCTCCTGGAGTCGATGGAGGAGCGGCAGGTCACCATCGACGGCGACACTTACGAACTGCCGAGCCCCTTCATGGTGGTGGCGACGCAGAACCCGGTCGAGATGGAGGGCACCTACCCGCTGCCGGAGGCCCAGCGCGACCGTTTCATGGCCCGGGTCTCGGTCGGCTACCCCAGCGCGGAGGCCGAGTTGCAGATGCTGGACGTGCACGGCGGCGTCTCGCCGCTGGAGGACCTCCAGCCCGTGGCCCACGCGCACGAGATCCTCAAGCTGATCGAGGCGGTACGCGGCGTGCACGTCGCCGAGCCGGTCCGGCGCTACGTGGTGGAGCTGGTCGGTGCCACGCGCACGCACCCCGACCTCAGACTGGGCGCCTCCCCGCGCGCGACGCTGCACCTGCTGCGCGCGGCGAAGGCGTCCGCGGCCCTCAGCGGCCGGGAGTACGCGCTGCCGGACGACGTGCAGGCCCTGGCCGTCGCCGTCCTGGCCCACCGCCTGCTGCCCACCGCCCAGGCCCAGCTCAACCGCCGCACCTCCGAGCAGGTCGTCGAGGAGATCCTGCAGCGCACGCCGGTGCCGGCGGCGCCACAGCAGCAGAGCGGCTTCGGCGGCCTGGGCCGCGGGGTGCCGGCGTATCCCCAGCAGCCGCCGCGGAGGCTGTGATGACCACCGCGGGGACGGGGCACGCGGAGGCCGACCGGGACGAGAAAGGCGGCATCCGCACCGCCCTGGCCGGTCTGACCACCCGCGGACGCTCCTTCCTGGCCGCCGGCGTCGCGGCCGCCGTCTGCAGCTACGTGCTCGGGCAGAGCGACCTGCTGCGCGTGGGTCTGCTGCTGGCGGTGCTGCCGCTGGTGTGCGCGACGATCCTGTACCGCACGCGCTACCGGGTCGCGGGCAGCCGCCGGCTCTCCCCCGCGCGCGTGCCCGCCGGCAACGAGGCCCGGGTCCACCTGCGGATGGACAACGTCTCGCGGCTGCCCACGGGCCTGCTGATGCTCCAGGACCGGGTGCCGTACGTGCTCGGCCCCCGGCCGCGCTTCGTGCTGGACCGGGTGGAGGCGGGCGGCCGGCGCGAGGTGTCCTACCGGGTGCGCTCCGACCTGCGCGGCCGCTACCCGCTGGGCCCGCTCCAACTGCGCCTGACCGACCCGTTCGGCATGTGCGAGCTGACCCGGTCCTTCTCGACGTACGACAACCTGACGGTGATCCCGCGCGTGGAGCCGCTGGCGCCGGTGCGCTTCAGCGGTGAGGCGAAGGGGTACTGCGACGGGCGGCAGCGTTCGCTCGCGCTGGCCGGCGAGGACGACGTGATCCCGCGCGGGTACCGCTACGGCGACGATCTGCGCCGCGTGCACTGGCGATCCACGGCCCGCTACGGCGAGTTGATGGTGCGCCGCGAGGAGCAGCCGCAGCGCGCCCGCTGCACGGTGCTGCTCGACACCCGGGGCATCGCCTTCCAGGGCGCGGGCCCGGACTCGCCCTTCGAGTGGGCCGTGGCGGGCGCCGCGTCCGTGCTGGTGCACATGCTCGAACGGGGCTTCTCGGTACGGCTGTTGACCGATACCGGCAGCGCTGTGCCCGGCGAGGGCGGCGACGGCTTCGCGGGCGCGAGCCAGGGGTCGGCGGACGCGGCCGGGCTGATGATGGACACCCTCGCGGTGATAGACCACTCCGACGGCGCGGGCCTGTCCCGGGCCTACGACGTGCTGCGCGGCGGGAACGAGGGGCTGCTGGTGGCCTTCCTCGGCGATCTGGACGAGGAGCAGGCGGCCGTGGTGGCCAGGATGCGGCAGCGCGGCGGAGGCGCGGTCGCCTTCGTGCTGGACAGCGAGACCTGGGTGCGGGAACCGAGTGACGTGCCCGGTCCGTCGGACGGGAGCGAGGAGCGGCTGCGCATGCTGCGCGAGGCGGGCTGGACGACTCTGGGCGTGCCTCGGGGGGCCTCCCTGGACGAGCTGTGGCGACAGGCGGACCGGGAGCGCAGGGGCGTGACCGCGGCCGGCGGCGGGGAGGGACCGTGATGAGCGGGCGGATACGACTGACGCTGGGCGCGTGGGCGGCGACGCTGATGGCCGCGTGCGCCCTGCTGCCCCTCGTCAAGCCGGCCACGTGGATCGTGCAGGCGGCCTTCCTGCTGGGCGTGCAGGCGGGCGTGGGTGCCGCGGCCCGCAGGGTGCCGCTGGCCCGGCCGCTGACGGTCGCGGCACAGGCCGTGGTCACGGTGTTCGTGCTGACGTTCGTGTTCGCCCGTGAACAGGCCCTCGCCGGGCTGGTCCCGGGGCCGGAAGCCCTCGACCGCTTCGCGATCCTGCTCCGGCAGGGCGGGGACGACATCGCGCGGTACGCGATCCCGGCCCCCCTGGAGTCCGACGGCATACGGCTGATGCTCATCGGCGGGGTTCTGATCATCGGGCTGCTGGTGGACACCCTCGCGGTGACCTTCCGCAGCGCCGCCCCGGCCGGGCTGCCGCTGCTCGCGCTGTACTCCGTGGCCGCGGGGCTGTCCGACGGGGGCACGGACTGGCTGTGGTTCCTGGTGGCGGCGGCCGGCTATCTGATGCTGCTCCTGGCCGAGGGGCGGGACCGACTCTCCCAGTGGGGCCGGGTCTTCGGCGGGGCCTCGCACACGGCCGGAGGGGAGCAGAGCGGCGCGGTCGCCCCGGTCCGCACCGGCCGGCGCATCGGCGTGGTCGCGCTGGGCATCGCCCTGGTGGTTCCGCTCGGCCTGCCCGCGATGAACGGCGGCCTGCTGGACTCGGTGGGCGCCGGCGCGGGCTCCGGCACGGGCGGCGGGGGCACGATCTCCGCCGTGAACCCGCTGGTGTCGCTGCGGGACAGCCTGAACGCGGACGACGACCAGCAGGTCCTGTCCGTGAAGACGAAGATGCCGGACGTCTCGGACCTGTATCTGCGGATCGTGTCCCTGGACGACTTCGACGGCACCACCTGGAAGCCGTCCCGGCGGTCCATCACCGCCCTCCCCGACGGCACGTTCCCGACCCCGGTCGGCCTCGGCCCGGACGTGAAGCGCACGGAGGTCGACACCACGATCTCCGCGGCCGACTGGTACGCCCAGGACTGGCTGCCCATGCCGTACCCGCCGAGCGGGGTGAACATCCGGGGCAACTGGCGTTACGAGCCCCTGGGCATGACGCTGGTCGGCGACCACGGCCAGAACACCCGGGGCCTGACGTACCAGGTCAAGAGCCTGGACGTGCAGCCGACGGCGGAGCAGCTGGCCTCGGCGCCGCGGCCGCCGGCGTCCATCAAGCGCGATTTCACCAAGCTGCCCGACTCGCTGCCGTCGGTGGTGGCGAGCACGGCCCGCAAGGTCACCGAGGGCGCGGCCAACCCGTACGACCAGGCGGTCAAGCTCCAGGACTGGTTCGCCGTGACCGGCGGCTTCGAGTACGACACCCAGGTGCAGGTCGGCAGCGGCTCGCAGGCGATCGCCCGCTTCCTGAAGGACAAGCAGGGCTTCTGCGTGCACTTCTCCTTCGCGATGGCGGCCATGGCCCGCTCCTTGGGCATACCGGCCCGGGTCGCGGTGGGCTTCGCGCCCGGTTCCCCGCAGGCGGACGGCTCGGTGTCGGTGGGGCTGCGGGACGCGCACGCCTGGCCCGAGCTGTACTTCGAGGGCGTGGGCTGGACCCGCTTCGAGCCGACTCCGAACCGCGGCTCGATGCCGTCGTACACGCTGCCGGACGACCCGGGCAGCTCGGTGCCGGACGCCGCGCGCCCGACCGAGACGTCCTCCGCCGCGCCCTCCGCGACGCCCTCGGCGAGCGAGAGCTGCACTCCGGAGCAGAAGAAGCTGGACGGCGGGTGCGCGAGCGAGTCCCCGCAGGCGGCGCTGCCCACGGACGACGACGGCCCGAAGTGGTACGCGATCCTGGCCTGGGCCCTGGCGGGCCTCGCCGCACTGGCGCTCCCCCTGGCCCCGATGCTGTGGCGCCTGCGGACGCGCACGGTCCGGCTGGGGGCACATGGCCGCGGCGAGGCGGACGCGGCGCCGCACACCCTGGCCGTCTGGCAGGAGCTGACCGACACCGCGTGGGACTTCGGCATCACGCCGGACGAGTCACAGACCCCGCGCAAGGCGGCCGCCCGCATCGTCGCCCTCGGCGGGCTCGATGGGACGGCCGCGGCCTCGGTGCACCGGGTGGCGAACGCGGTGGAGCAGGTCCTGTACGCGCCCCAGCCCCGCCCGACGGCGGGCATCGCGGACGACGTCCGCCGTGCGACAGCAGGTCTGAGCGCCGCGGTCAGCCGGGGTGCCAGGCTCCGCGCGGTCCTCGCGCCACGCTCCACGGTGCGCGTGGTGTGGACGGCGTCGGCCTGGTGGTCCGGGGTGCGGGAACGCGTCCTGGCGATGCGGCCGACGTGGCGGAAGGCGTCGGGGCAGCAGGGCTGAATCCGCTGAACCCATGGCATGCGTCAACGGCATGCGTCAGGGGGTGACCACCCGGTGGGTGGTC